>CAXGCE010000105.1:0-6668 GCA_964007795.1 uncultured Alphaproteobacteria bacterium
GCATGGTCATGGTTCGTGGCTCCACCTATCGGGAAGACCGGGACCGCGATAAAGGTGGTGCTGCCGCAACGCGCCAGTTGGTGGCCTTGCTGAAGGACGGGCAGGCGGTTGCCTTGACGCCGGATGGGCCTCAGGGTCCGGCTCGAAGTCTCAGCGGCGGTGTTATCACTTTGGCCCGCCTTTCCGGGGCGCCTATCCTGCCGGTTACGATCCTGACAGCACGCCATCGTCTGCTGCGCAGTTGGGACCAGTTTCGGGTCGCTCTGCCCTTTTCGAATGGCGCTATAGTATTCGGAGAACCCATCGTTGTAGATCGTCTCCTGGATGAAGATGGGAAAGAGGCCAAACGGCTTGAGGTTGAGGTCGCTTTGAACGCGGTGACGGATCAGGCCGGCTACTTAGTGAGATCGGCGACATGAGCCACGGCATCTATCGCTTTGTCACCACAGTTTTCAAACCTGTCCTTGTTTGGGTTCTGCTCCGGCGGTTAGCCCGCGGTAAGGAAGACCCGGTTCGTTTCCAAGAGCGCCTGGGCCATCCGGGACTGGCCCGTCCCGAGGGGACCCTCGTTTGGGTGCACGGCTCCTCGGTCGGTGAGATGGTGTCCGTATTGCCCCTGATCGAACGAATATTGCAACAAGACCAACGGTTGCGAGTCCTGATGACCTCGGGCACGGTGACCTCGGCCCGGATTATGGCTGATCGGCTGCCGGCTAGGTCCTTGCATCAGTATATCCCCATCGACCAACCCAGCGCGATTGACCGGTTTCTTGATCATTGGCGCCCGGACCTTGCGCTGTGGGTGGAATCGGAACTGTGGCCTAATCTGATAAACCAGACCCGGTCGCGTGATGTGCCTATGGCGATAATCAATGCGCGGATGTCGGAAGTATCTTTTCGCCGGTGGCGCTGCCTACCTTTTTTGATCAGGCCATTACTACAATCTTTTCAGATTTGTATTGCACAAAGTGCGTCCGACGCCGGAAGGTTGGGGGCCTTGGGCGCCCATCACGTGTTATTTCACGGCAATTTGAAATCAGCCGCGCCACCGCTTTCCGCTGATCCTCTAGATCTTTATGAATTGAAGATGGCAATCGGCTGCCGACCCTGTTGGGTGGCGGCATCCACACATACCGGCGAAGATGAGATAATCGGCGCGGCGCATCGGCAATTGGCAAACAAATTTCCCGGCCTTTTAACCGTTCTGGTGCCGCGTCACGCGGACCGTGGCGACACCGTTGCTAAAGTTCTAGGGACCCAGGGCCTTACGGTGGCCAAGCGTAGTCAAGATAACAAGATTGAACCTGATACAGACATTTATCTAGGCGACAGCATGGGCGAAATGGGATTGTTTTTTCGTCTGTCTAATGTGGTCTTCATCGGAGGGTCGCTGGTCAAGCATGGTGGGCAAAATCCGCTGGAGGCTGCCCGGCTAGATTGTGCCATTTTGTTTGGTCCCTACATGTTCAATTTTGCGGAGCAGGCCGCTGCTCTTTCCTCGACGGGCGGTGGCCAGTTAGTAGCTGATGGCGACAATTTGGCGGATCAGGTAGCCGTTCTGTTGGCCGATGATAATGAGACGCAGCGCCGCTCCGCCGCTGCCGCTGAGGTGGCAGTCGATAGAGCGGATGTGGTCGGGGAAATCCTGAAACAAATCGTGCCGCTCTTGCCGGGTGGGGAACAAACCCATGTGGGCGCCTAAATTCTGGAATAATGATGGTACGGTGCCCCGGGCGCTGCAGCCGTTGGCGTGGGCCTATGGCTCACTGGGCCGGTTGCGATGGACAATGGCCAAACCGTACCGGCTAGGTATTCCCGTTATATGCATCGGGAACCTAGTGGCGGGCGGTGCCGGTAAGACGCCAACCGCTTTGGCCGTTGAGCGCTTTTTGGCCCGGCAGGGCGTTGCAGTCCATTTTTTGAGCCGTGGTCACGGTGGTTGCTTAAAAGGGCCCGTGCCAGTTGATCTCGATCTACATGGCCCGGCTCATGTAGGGGATGAATCATTGTTGCTGGCAGCGGTCGCACCGGCTTGGATTGCACGCAATCGCGTCCAAGGGGCCCGCGCGGCGGTAGCGGGTGGGGCCCAAGCTATTGTAATGGACGACGGCTTTCAAAATCCAGGCCTGGCCAAGGACCTCTCCTTGTTGGTAATTGACGGCGCTTACGGCTTGGGTAATGGCCGGGTGCATCCCGCTGGTCCCCTACGCGAAACACCTGCTGACGGCCTGGCAAGGGCCGACGGTGTAGTTCTGTTGCAAACCAGTGAACCTGCCGTCTCTTTGCCCACCTGGGATGTCCCGACTTTTCAGGCGCGGCTTATTCCGGATGATCGAGCGTTGGCGCTGCGAGGGCGGCGCGTATTAGCTTTTGCCGGCATTGGCCGGCCGGCGCGCTTTTTCCATACCGTGCGCGAGCTTGGCGCCGTTGTTGAGGCCATGCACGCCTTTCCCGATCATCATAAATATAAGGAGGATGAAGTCTGGGCATTGCTAGAGCGGGCGCAAGCGCGGGACGCGGTGGCGGTAACCACGGCCAAGGATGCTGTCCGCTTGCCCCCTGGTGCGCGGGACATGGTCACTGTCGTGGACGTAACGCTGATGTTTGATGATGCCGTGGGGTTTGATCAACTGCTGAACAGGGTTCTGGCGGCGGGCAAGTTGTGAAACACCCCATTCGTTACCGCGTAGAATATGTTGTAGCTCGTTTTTTTTGGGCTCTGTTCGCCTCTCTGCCGGTTTCGGCTGCGTCGTGCCTTGGTGGGGCGCTGGCTTCGGTGGCGGGGCGGCTTCCGCCGTTAGCCCGGCGGGTCGATAAGAATTTAAGTTTAGCCATGGCGGAATTGACCCAAGCCCAACGGCGGAAAATCGCATCCGGCGTCTGGTGGAATTTGGGTCGCACCCTAGCTGAATTACCTCATATCCGGCAATTTTCATTGACTCATGATTCCCCGAACCCGGGCGAAATACAGGTTGTCGGAGCCGAACACATTGATGGAAGGGACGGGATGTTGTTATTTGCAGCACATCTAGCAAACTGGGAAATGACCTATTTTGTGACCTCAAAACTCGGCCGCCCGATGCATGTTGTTTACCGCGCACCCAACAATCCGTTAATCGACCGTTGGCTTTCGAATTTACGTCAAGACTTCACCCTAGGTGCCTACGCAAAAGGCCGGACTGCGGCACGGGGTATCCTGACTGCCCTGGATCAGGGACATGCCGTCGGCATGCTGGTAGACCAGAAGATGAACGACGGTATTGTTGTTCCTTTCTTCGGCCGCCCAGCAATGACTGCCCCGGCCCTGGCGCAACTTGCCTTGCGCCGCAAATTGGCCATCATCCCCATGCGGTTTGAACGCCTAACTGGCGCCAGCTTTCGTGTGACATTGGAAAAACCCTTGACCTACGGGGATACCGGTCGCCGAAAAGCAGACGTTATAGCCCTTATGGGCCAGGTGAATGACATGATTGAAGCTTGGATTCGGGAACGACCGGAACAATGGCTTTGGCCGCACAAACGCTGGCCCAACGGTGATCAGGCCACGCCTTTAAATGAGGCCGTGGACAGATAACGGTCAGTAAAGGACGGTATCGACTGCGGTACCGATATCGACCCAGATTTTCCGCACCGTCGTGTTCCGGTGAATTTCCCGGTTAGTGGAATGCTCAATTTGTTGCCGAATTGCAGTGTTGGGGATGGTCACACCGGCCAACTCCATCTCTTCGATCATGGCAACGCCTATGCAGTCCTTGACTGAACCCTGGGATTAAAGAACTCCGGTTCCGCCAAAATTTGGACCTAAACACGGGCTGTCGCGGTAAGCTGTGATAAGCGTACAGGAGCCGTTGCGCCGAAGGTGTCGGCGATCGTATCGTAAATTTGTCTTCAACCCTGAGTAAGTCGGTTGGTTTTGGGTTTAGGGCTCGTCATCACTAAATATCGAAGTTAGCGCCCTTCTCTGCAGCTCCGATACATGCTTGCTACGCCTTCTGGAATAGATCCTCCGGACTAAACACTTCCGGTTCAGTCAGCATTTCGTCACACAATTCCTGCAAAAGAGGTCGGATCACCGTCCGGCATAGCATCGAGGGTGCAGTTTAGTTATCCTCCCCGCCCATCCATCAGGCGTACGATTTCAACCCCGCTGATGTAGCGGTGTTACTGGGCTAGGCGATAGCCCCCTTGGGATCTCGCACCACACATAGAATGTCAGCCCGGACAAGGTGCTGTAGGGCGCCTTCCAGGTAACGTTGCGATATGCCTTGGCGCTTCGAGATGTCCTTTGATTGCACTGGATTGGGGTGGCCGTTACAAGCGATGTCCAGGATAGCTTCCGACACGAACACGGTATCCATTGACAAGCTCAGCATGTTTAGGACCCGATCCCAGTGGAACCAAAACCACCCTTTCCCCGGTCGCTGTCTGGCAAGATACCCGTCTCCTGTAAGGCGACCGTGATGACCGGTGCAATGACCAGTTGCGCGATCCGTTCCCCGCGGCGCACGATGAATGGCTCGTCTCCATGGTTGATTAAAAGAACACTTAATTCGCCGCGATAGTCCGCATCTACCGTGCCTGGACTGTTCAAGACAGCAACGCCGTGCTTCAAGGCTAGGCTGGATCGCGGGCGCACCTGACCTTCATAACCGCTAGGCAAGGCCAAGGCAATTCCCGTAGGAATTAAAGACCGTCCACCCGGTGGTAGCGTGATGTAGGCTTCAACTGCGGCGCGCAGGTCCATGCCGGCACTGTCCATGGTAGCGTGCGTGGGCAGCTCCAGATTGGCGCCATGCGCCAAACGTTTTACCGGCACGCGCAACATGAATCTATTTGGATCCGAAATGACCGGCTATACGTTTGGCTAGCGCTAGCGCTACCTCGTCCTTGGCCATGGTGGGCCAACTCTCGACGCCAGAATCGGTAATGAGATGCACGGTGTTTTTATCGCCTCCCATAACCCCGGCGCCGGAGCCCACGTTATTGGCGACGATCCAATCGCAGCCCTTGCGTGCCCGTTTGCTTTTCGCATGATCGATTACGTTTTCGGTTTCCGCCGCGAAGCCAACGATGAGTTCAGGGCGCCCACCATTCATTTGGCTCAAGGTCTGGAGGATATCCGGGTTTTCCACCAGCGCTAAAGCGGGTGGCTGGCCGCTACCATCCTTTTTTATCTTTTGCTCTGCCTCGCCGGCCGCGCGCCAGTCGGCAACTGCGGCGGCGCATACGGCAATATCAGCGGGCAGGGCGGCCTCACAGGCTGCCAACATTTGGGCCGCAGATTCTATGCCGCGAACTGTGACGCCGCCTGGACTGGGCAGGTTATTGGGGCCGGCGACCAACACCACTTCAGCTCCCAGCCCGGCCAGGGCACCGGCGATGGCGTGACCTTGTTTACCCGAGGACCGGTTGGCCAGGTAGCGCACGGGATCGATGGCCTCGTAGGTTGGGCCGGACGTCACTAAGGCCCGCCGGCCCTGTAGCGGCCCGTCGCTCGACAAGATTTCCTCTATGGCGGCAACGATCTGCAAAGGCTCCGCCATACGGCCCGCACCCACTTCGCCACAGGCCAGATCGCCTTGGTCCGGACCAACTGCCGTCAAACCGTCGTCAAGTAGCGTGCGAAAATTTCGTTGCGTAGCGGGATGTTCCCACATCCTTGTATTCATGGCAGGAGCCAGCAGGACTGGCTTATCCGTAGCCAAAATAATAGTCGACGCAAGATCGTCCGCTAATCCAGTGGCCATTTTGGCTATCAGGTTGGCGCTAACCGGGGCCACCACCAACAGATCGGCCTCCCGCGATAGACGAATGTGCCCCATTTCGCTTTCGTCCTTGAGCGAAAATAGGTCCTGAAAGACCGCCTCTTCAGATAGTGCTGCCACCGATAGGGGTGTGACGAACTGGGCGCCGCTTGCCGTCAGAACGCAGCGAACGTTAGCGTCCCTTTCCTTAAGACGACGAATCAAGTCAAGGGATTTGTATGCGGCGATGCCGCCGCTAATGATCAACAGGATACGTTTGCCGCTCAGCATGGGGATCCCTATATCACGTTCTTCCACTGTAAATAACGCAAGACCACAGTTCGGGCAATAGACCCGCCCTAATCGGCGTCGAGGCCAATTTCCTCCAGAATTTCCGCCGTATGTTGACCCAAATCGGCAATCCATGGCTTGGCACCGACGCTACCGTCGCCAAACTGGGCCGGGCAATTGGCAATCAAAAAAGTTTCGCCATGGTCAATTATTTCGACTGCAGCACCGCGGGCGGCAATTTGTGGTTCCGACATGGATTCATGGATCTCAAGATATCGGGTGCATGGACAACCTGCGGTCAGGATAGCTGCTTCGCAGGCATCCGTGGTCAAGGCTCGGGACCAGTGTTCAATTTCCGCCAGTAATTCAGCCCAATTTTTAACCCGCGCGGAGGGTTCGGCGAAGCGCGGGTCTTTCAATAAATCAGGCTGTTCGGCGGCCTCCACCAGGCCAGCGAAATTAGCGGCGCTGACTGGTGCCACCATGACAAAACCGTCTAAAGTACGCAAAGGTGAAAAGATAATAGGCTGCTCCGGCGCTTCCAATTGTGCTGCTTGGTATTCATAAGCAAGCATGTTGTGCATGGCATCCATCATGGCCACGTCGATCAGTTGACCCCGCCCTGTTTTGAGC
>CAXGCE010000106.1:0-6620 GCA_964007795.1 uncultured Alphaproteobacteria bacterium
CTCCGCGGCGGTTCGCGGGAATCTGGCCTCAAACAGCCTCGGTCACTTATATATATATATAGTCCGGACAACCAATTTTCCAGACATAGTGATTTGGCAGTCTACCGAAAAGCGCCTGCGGCGCGAAAATATTCCGAAAAATATGATTTTCATCGCGGCTGTTGCTATTTAACCGTGCCGGAATAAATATTCAAAGTGTTTCCAATACCTTGCGCATCCCTTCGCCAATACGTGCAAAACCCGCCTGTAATATGAACCTGTCCCAACCGATGCAGAAATGCCTCGCGCCCAGATCCACGTATCGTTTGGCTTGCTCTGGCTCATCAATTTCAATTCGCGGAGGGATACCATATTCCAGAGATTTTCGGATCAGCAGCTTCTCAAAGGGACGGATTTCGTCGCTATGCATCAGGTTCGGTTGGCCACGCGAGAAACCGAAGTCTGCAGGACCCCATTGGGTCATTGCCACTCCTTTTTTCTTAGCTAATTCCAGGATGGCTTCAATGTCTTTAAGGGCGACATCCTTTTCAATCATGATCGTGAACACTACCGATTTCAGATCATCAAGGTAGGCGTCGGGTTGATAGCCGGACAACGCCGGGCGCCGGAGTTTCACGCCCATATGACCGCCGGTGTCTGGCGTATCGGCAGCGATGGCCCGGTGGCAGGTTAGAATATCCTCGGGCGTACGAATGTCGGTGAACAGGATTGCCTTGAAGCCCGCACCCAGGGCCGCCTGGACCCAAAAGTCCTGGCTGGCCTGGTCAGGCTTCAACATCAACGGCAAGTCGGCGCACTGCCCCGCTCGGGCCATGTGATAAAGGGTCTGCATGTCGAAGGCACCATACTCGGCGCAGAATTCGCCGTAGTCGAACAAGCCGGTGTCGCCAACGATTTCCGCAATATCCGGATCGCACGAGAGAATATGGGTGCCCATAGTGGCTTCACCAGCATCCAGCTTTTCCCGTAATTTATTTTTCATGATCATAAAAAAACTCCCAACAAACCTCAAAGTAATGTCACGTATTCTTTAGCCCCACTGTTTCGTGCTGAGACATAGCCTCTGCAGATGGTGGGAGCATAAACCCATTTTTCTACGCACAGAACATCTATGGGAGTTCCTTTCAGCGACCAACATAAATTTGATACTGACCAGGACTCTGCTGCGCATCTTGGCCTTAGAACATTTCAGCCACATGAGATATGCCATGACCACCGAAAATGTTGGTCAACAACTATTCCCATGATGGACAACAAATTCCCTTCCAGGACGGTTTTGCAGTGAAATATGGCGGCAAAATCTGCGCCGGGGATACCAGTTCAAATCATTGTCTACTAACGCTAGGGAACCCCCAGTACAGACCCCGTTGTTGTATTCTATGGAGCGAATCGCTCTATGAAATGGCTGCCATGACAGTCCTTAAAAATGCCCCGCCGAATTTCACCTTTGAGGTCAAACGGTCCGACCGGCGCAAGACATCGTCCTTGCAAATTCGGGATGGCCAGCTGCAGGTCATGGTGCCAACTCGCACGCCTGATAGACAGATACGGGCATTGGTGGACAAACATATGGAGTGGGTCCAGAGGAAACTGCGCGAACAGGCTGCGCGGCCAAAAGCCAGAATTCGGAATTTCGCCAACGGCGAATATTTTCCCTACTTGGGCGTGGACTACCAACTCTGTATCAAGACCGGCGCCCCCTGGCCGGCGGAGATGATCAATGACAAAATTATCGTTACGGTGCCTGTACGGTTGACGGAGAGTGCTATGCACTCAGCAATAGAAGAACGTCTTCATGAATGGTATCGAGTTATGGCACTGGAGATGTTTGAGAGCCGCACCAGATATTATTCCGGATTGCTTGGCGTTGCCGTGAGGGCGGTGAAGATCAAGAACTACAAACGTCGATGGGGTGGTTGTAACACCCGTGGAGAATTATCGTTCAATTGGCGTCTGATTTTGGCGCCACCAGCCATAATAGATTATGTCGCCGCCCATGAGGTTGCTCACTTAGTGCATCACAACCACTCCCCAAAATTTTGGTCAGTGGTTGCACAACTGGCACCGACCTTTAGGCATTCGCGGGATTGGTTGAAGGAGAACGGCGGCTTGCTGGATATTAATCCGTCTCGCACAGGTTAGGGAATCTTGTTAGGCTTGCTCCTAATAAATTCCTGCCAAGGAGCCCGCTATGACTGTCACCACTGGCCTGCATCATGCCGCTTATCGGTGCAACAACGCCCAGGAAACCGTGGATTTTTATACCCAGGTCATTGGCATGGATTACATCATGGCCATATCAGAAGATTTTGTGCCCTCGACCAAAGAACCAGACCCTTATATGCATATTTTTTTCGAGATTGCGCCAGGCAGCTATCTGGCATTTTTTGAACTGCCTAACTCGCCTAAAATGGGCCGCGATCTAAATACGCCAGAATGGGTACAGCACATCGCCTTTGCCGTACCGGACATGGAAACTCTGCTGACATCAAAAGAACAGATTGAATCGCATGGCGTCAATGTTCTAGGGCCTATCGATCACACCTTATTCCAGTCCATTTATTGTTTTGATCCTAATGGCCACCGGCTGGAACTTGCCGTCAATACTGCTGGTCCGGAGATTTGGAAAAAGGCCGCTGACGCCGCCCCCGCCATGCTGGAAGCCTGGAATAGGGATGGGACGACGGGCGAACTAGGTGCCTGGCTGCACAAAAAGGAATTAGTGCGGACCTATCCGGTTTGAACGAGCTTGTTAATCCGTATCAGGGCCTGGTCATGAATCCCCATAGCGGACAGTTGCTCCACCGCACTCGCCAAATATTCTGGATTGGCACCTGACCGGCCCATAGAGCGACGGACCACCTGGGCTGCATGGTCGTGGTCAAGCTTGCCGGCGTATTGGGGATGGCTACGGTTAGCCCGAAAACACAGTGCCGTAACCAAGCCGTCGTTCAGGTGCACCTGATGCAGCATAGCTTCATAGCCATCTGTCACCAATTCCCGCCGAAAAAGATAGTCGGCGACGCCATACTTGCTCGCCTTGTGGACCTTGTAGGCAATACCGTTGCAGGACCCACCCACGTCCAGACCCAGAACCAGGCCGGGGCTATCTGGGCAGCCACGATGATGCCATGACCAGACGCAGAGCGAGCGATGATAACCATAGACCCGGCCTGCCCGCCGCTCGTCGTGAACAAACCCCGGCCGCCACATGACCGAGCCATAACCAAAAACCCAAAGATCCCCGATCGGCAGCTCAATATCAGGAATTGTGTAATTGGTTGTTGGCGCGTCCACCAAATTTCCTCTGTCGAACGAATTTCAGGATCTGGCACTCAGGGGCATTGACGCCACGGAAAGAGGGAAAAGAAACTTGCCATACCTAGACGACTTCATGATACCACTCCTACTCGCAGCCAAGGCATTGGCCAGACGACGATTTTGCCCTCGGTCCCAAAATTCTAGCAGTAGGGGGTGAGGACCACCAAGCTGAGTGTTTCCGACCGATGAAGAGGGAGAGCAGTTAAGGGCCATGCGTTATTTTCTCCTAATTGGTGCGGTGATCGCGATGATGGCGACCTGGACGGGTGCCTGGTTTTATGTTGCGGGGCAGGTGCGGACAGCAGTTGAAGCCTATATCACAGAAGATATTCCCGGCTGGAATATCACCTATCGAACGTTGCAAATTGACGGATTTCCATTCCGCATCAAGATTGATGTGCAAAGGCCGCGCCTTGTTTTGAGTGGGGAGAGAGGGACCATTCGTTGGGAAACTAATCACATCAGCGCGATGCGCCATTTGTGGCAGCCCCGGCATGTTCTAGTTGATCTGACCGGCCAACATCGAATTACCGTTAAACGAGCCGGACAAACTCATCACTTTATACACGACAACGAACAGGCAATATCCAGTATAGAAACAGATGAAGAGGGCCGATTACGGCTTTTGTCCCTGGACATTACTTCGCCGGAGTTAAAATTTGACAGCAAGGCGACCGCACAGGGGAAACGTCTGCAAATCCGAGCCGGGCGGAACCCGGATTCAGCCCGCAATGTGGATCTGGCTCTACGTGGCGACCAAATTACGTTCAGTGAAAAATTTCTAAATAGGAATTTGAACGTACAGTGGGGTGATATTCGGTTGCTAGACCTCAACACGACGGTGACGGGATTGCCCGACGATATGGCCACGGCGATGTTGGTCTCGCAATGGCGGGATGGGGGTGGCACCGTTGAGGTACGTCAACTTCGCCTGCAATGGGGTGAAGTGGACATCACCGCCAAGGGCAGCCTGGCCCTAGATGAACGAATGCGCCTGATCGGGGCGTTGACGGCACAAATCAAAGGGTATGAGAAACTGATTGATCTGGCCGTCGCTACTGGCGACCTGAGAGACGGCGGTGCGGTTGCCACCCGCGCCGTTCTAGGCCTGTTGGCAGCAGCAGGCGGCGGTATACTGTCGGTGCCCGTGCGTCTGCAGGACGGTCAGTTATTTTTGGGCCCTGCCGTTATAGCCAAGCTTCAGCCCCTGCCGTTAGACTGAACCCAGTTCATTCAGCATCCAACCCGTGATCGGTTCGCCGCCCGAAGTCCGGCGCATCGGTGTCCTGTCCTGCTTGGATGATGCGTTGCCGGATATCCCGACTGTTGGAGAACAGGCGTAGCAGGTTATCTCCCTGGCCCCAGCGAATGGCACGTTGCAGAGCGATCAGGTCCTCCGTGAAGCGGCCCAAGGTCTCTAGCACAGCGTCTCGGTTGTTCAGAAACACGTCGCGCCAGAATTCCGGGTCGGATGCGGCGATGCGGGTAAAATCCCGAAAGCCGCCGGCAGAAAATTTCACCACTTCACCCTGGGTGACGGATTCCATGTCGTCCGCCGTGCTGACGATATTGTAGGCGATCAAATGAGGCAGATGCGATGTAATGGCTAGCACGAGATCGTGGCGTCCAGCATCCATGATTTCCACCTGGCTGCCCAAAGCCTTGACGAATGCTGCCAGGGTCCGAACTGCATCCTGATCAGCATCGGCGCCGGGCGTCAGAATCCACCAGCGATCGTCGAACAGGGCTTCAAAGCCTGCCTCTGGGCCCGATTTTTCACTGCCAGAGACGGGATGTCCCGGCACCAGATGCACTCCGTGAGGAATATGCGGGCCCAAATCACGGGCGACACAGCCCTTGACCGACCCTACATCTGTGACGATGGCGCCCGGAGCTAGATGGCTGCTCATAGCCTTACCGACCGAGGGATAACTGCCCAGGTGGGAGCAAATAATGACCAAATCCGCGCCCGCAACAGTCTCTCCCGCATCTTCAAACATGGCGTCGACAATACCCAGTTCCAAAGCCTTTTCGCGGGTCCGTTCCGTACGCGCACAGCCAACGATGCTGTCCACAAGGTTCGCCCGTTTCGCCGCCAGCGCGATGGAGGAGCCGATCAGACCTACCCCAATCAAGGCCATGCGCTTAAAATGGGGAAATTCTGTATTCCTGTCTGTATCAGTCGCCATCTGTCGTGCTCAAAAACTCTTCCAGTGCATCAATCGTGACGCGGTTTTCGTCTTCCAGACCAACCGTGAACCGCAGATGGCCGGCCAAGCCATAACCGGCAATGCCACGCGGTAGGATGCCCTTTTTGCGCAAGAATTCCTGGGCTGCCTCGGCAGAGCGATGGCCGTTTGTGCCGAACTCGATAGTTAGAAAGTTGCCAACGCTAGGAATGTATTTTAGATTCAGCCGGTCGCATTCACTCATAATCCAGGGCAGCCAGTGGTCGTTATGGGCGCGCGCCTCATCGGTATGGTTGACGTCCCGCAGGGCCGCCAGCCCCGCTGCCTGGGCCGCGGTGTTGATGTTGAAAGGTCCGCGCACCCGATGAAACACGCTCGCCACCTCTGCCGGGCAATAGGCCCAGCCCAGACGCAATGCAGCAAGGCCATAGATTTTGGAGAAGGTACGCGTCATCACCACGTTGTCGTGCGCGGAGACCATTTCAATTCCCGGCGCATAGTCATTGCGCGAAACAAATTCAGCATAGGCACTATCGATTACCAGCAATACATTGTCGGGCAGCCCAGCTCGCAACCTCTGCAGTTCCGTTTGGGGCAAATAGGTTCCTGTAGGATTATTCGGATTAGCGATGAAAACCAATTTTGTCTGTTCCGTGACTGCCGCCAAAAAGGCATCAACGGATGCAGTGTAGTCCCTCTCCGGCGCCTTGACGGGTGTAGCACCGTTAGCCATGGCGGCCAGAGGGTACATCAGAAAGCCGTGCTCGGAATACAGCACTTCGTTCCCAGGGCCGGCATAAGCATGGGCCAGGTGGCTGATGATCTCGTCAGAACCATTACCGCAAATCAGCCGGTTGACGTCCAGGCCATACATCTCCGCTAAACCCTGACGCAGGGTATCGGCGCCACCGTCTGGATACCTGTGCAATTCTTCCGCTAGGGCCTTGTAGGCTTCGATCGCCCGCGGCGAAGCACCCGTGGCCCCTTCATTGGATGACAACTTGACGATATTGGCTAGACCATCGACCGTAGCGTCGCCCCCTACATAGGGACTGATATCCATGATGCCCTGTTTTGGCGTCGGCGAGGCCATCAGCTTGGTTTTCCAAT
>CAXGCE010000107.1:0-6538 GCA_964007795.1 uncultured Alphaproteobacteria bacterium
GGACCTACGGTGAGGCCGACGGTGCCACCGAAGGCGACCGCAACATAACGACCGCCACAGCTGCCGCCGGAAAGGCTATAGCCAAATAAGCTGCCTGATAGCCGAGGGGAAAATACAAGGCTCCAAACAAGATAGGAGAGGCAACTTGACCCGCGGTGCCGAAGGCCAGTACGCCGCCCGTCAACCGCCCGACGGAGCCAGCTGGAGCGATACGAGCAACCTCAGAAAGCAAAACGCCATGCCACGATAGCGCCGTCATCGCGATTACTATGCAGACGGCCGAGACCTGCCATTGACTCCAGGCCATGGAAAAGCCGCCCATGACCGCAGTGGCGATTGCCATGACGGCTGCTAGAATCCCCAATAATAACCGGGCTGATATGACGGTAGATGCCATCACGCCCCATAATATTCGGGCGGGAACAGCAACCAACGTAGTCAGGCCTAGGACCGCACCCGCCTGCACAGCTGTGTAGTTTAGTTCTTCGTAAAGATAGACCACGGTGAAGTTTGTGAAGATAGCCTGCAACCCGACAAATACAAAGGCCGCCATAGCCATGCTTCGCAACGCCGGTTGCCGCAAAACGAAGTAAACGGTCTCCTTCACATCACCAAAGGCGAGCTTTTGCCGCGGATTGCGGTTGCTGTCTAATTCCCGGCGGCACGGTTGTAGACCGACTGCAATCAGCAGGCAGACGCCTGCAGTGGCCAGAACGGCTGCCTGCCAGCCGATCCAGACGGCCAACGGCAGCAACAATGCGCCGGCGATGGCGATGCCGGCTGGCACGCCAGTCTGCTTAATGGAAAATATGAGGGGAGCTATTCTCGCTGGCGCATACCGGGCCAGTATTTCTGAGCTGGCAGGCGTCGCCGATGTGGAGCCGGCACTGATTAATATCGCTGCCAGACCGAGGGCCAGAAAACCAGTCCACAGGTCCAGGCCGCTCAACGTGACAATGGCCAGCCCCAGGGCCATCAACAGGCCACCAACTTGGCTCATACGTATCCCTCCATAACGGATAATGAAAGTGCCGCAGCCTGCCATGACCAGTACGCCGACAAAGGCGAACACCCAGGTGTAGGCGAGCACCACTTCAGAGGCGGTTCCAAGTTCTAGCGCGATGGTGGGAATCAGGACCGGAATAGCGGTTTTAGCCACTGTAGCCATGGTTTGTTGGATTAGCATGGCTACGACGGCAAGGATCAATATGGGCACAAGGAAATCTTGGTTTATGTCGCGGTAAGGGTCAAGCATGCCTTAGATCAACCCTTCACATTGTCTGGTCTTTCGTCTATATACGGCGGCAATCGGCTGGCGGTACTTGGCGAAAGGTGTTTTTCGCCCGGCGTTCGAGACTAGCCAGACATCATTGGATCGCCGGAAATTTAGCTGGAAAACTCCAGAATTCCGCGGTTTTTGAAGGAGAGAACCACTGGTACAGGTCAGTGTACGCGACAATAACGTAGATCAAGCCCTTCGCGCCCTGAAAAAGAAATTGCAACGTGAAGGCGTCTTCCGTGAGATGAAGATGCGGAAATATTTCGAGAAGCCTTCGGAACGTCGTGCCCGAGAAAAGGCGGAAGCAGTGCGCCGCGCCCGCAAGCTGGCCCGCAAACGCGCCCAGAAGGAAGGTTTAATTTAGTCAAACCTGCTCCATTGCCGTAAAGGCGTTTTTCTGTAATTGCTTATTTGGGCCTAGGTGCTCCGCCCATCGGACAGTTTTGCGTTCCTGGAACATCCGTGCTGAGCTACGCTCAATTTTTAGAAGTTCTTTGCTTCCGCCTCACATCAAATTAGATTTTAGCATCTTGCGCCAAACATCGCGACGCCAACCGTCAGCTAGGGTGATATAGCCAGATCATGACAGCTGCAGCACAGCAGGTTGAAGCTATCTCGGTCCTACGGCGTTGGGCTATTTTGATTTCCATCACACTGGCGACCATGCAATACGCCATGGCTATTCTGGTGGTCTCGGTAGTCCTGCCGCAGATGCAAGGTTCACTATCCGCCACTCAGGATGAAATTGCCTGGGTTATGACCTTTAACATATTAGCCACGGCCGTGATGACACCTATGTCAGGCTGGCTGGCGGCGCGGTTTGGTCGGCGGCAGGTCATGTTGGGGAGTATGGCGGGCTTTACGGTCGCCACGCTGTTTTGCGGTTTGGCAACCAATCTGCCGTTGCTGGTGCTCTTCCGAATTGCCCAAGGGGCCTTTGGCGCACCGCTTATTCCCCTGGGTCAGGCCGTCATTCTTGACACCTTTCCCAAACATCAGCACGGCGTGGCCACCTCCGTGTTCGGTATGGCGGTGGTGGTCGGCCCGGTCATCGGGCCTATCTGGGGGGGATGGCTAGCGGAGGACTATGGCTGGCAGGCGGCATTCTACATGTTTTTGCCTTTTGGCGCCATTGCTCTGGCAGGACTGTATGCTTTTCTGCCAGACAAAAGCAGACCATCGGGCGTGACCTTGGATTGGACTGGTTTCCTGTCTCTTTCGGTCGCAATTATTTGCTTACAACTGCTTTTGTCCAGAGGTCAGCGGTTGGACTGGTTCGAAAGTCCTGAGATCATCATCGAAACCGTGTTGGCCTTAGTTGCCTTTCATTTGTTTGTGGTGCACAGCGTGACCGCCCATCGACCATTTCTTGAACCCCGCCTGCTGTTGAACCGTAATTTCCTGATTGGTCTGATCATCGTTGCAATTTACGGAATGTTGAATTTCACGCCGATGGTGCTGCTGCCCCCCATGTTGCAGGGCTTGCTGGGCTACCCTGACAGTGTAATCGGTATCATATTAGGTTTACGTGGGGCCGGCGCGATGGGTGGTTTTTTTGCCGCCATCTTCATATCCAAAATCGACCCCCGCATCGGCATAAGCATTGGATTTCTGATCCAGGTTGCTTCGGGTCTGCATATGTCCAGTTTTGACGCCAATGCGACGATTATTGACGTCGGGCTGAATTCCGTCCTCCAAGGCATGGCCGTCGGCATCATCTGGGTGCCACTCACGGTGGCCACATTTGCCACCCTGGACAATAAATTTTTAGATGAGGCTTCGGCGGTTTATCACATGCTGCGCAACCTGGGCAGCGCTGTTTTCATCTCTCTTTCGGTTACCATAGTGATTATTTCCACGTCAGCAAATTACGCCGAAATGAACGAGTTCATTTCTGATTTCAACAAGGTCTTGACCCTGCCCTGGTCCCTGGGTGCCTGGAATACGGATAGTGGCGCCAGTTTGGCCGCGCTTAGCAGCGAAATGGATCGGCAGGCAGCACTGATTGGCTATATCAATGCCTTCAAGGCCTATACCATCGCCAGCCTGGCAGTGCTGCCTCTGATCGCCCTGGTACGGATACCAAAATCCTAATCGTGCATGTGGTCTATTCCGCCTTATTCATGCAAATAGATGCATGCATCTTAGACGCCGACCCGAACCAAATAGTTGAGTAGTGAATAGTTTTGAAACGATTTGGACGGTTGCGGGGCACCCCCGGACGAGGCGCCCGCAATGATACCCATCAATCCAAACGGAGCGGGTTAGGCGACCTCGAACAGGCCCGCCGCACCCATGCCACCACCGATGCACATGGTGCAAACCACATACTTGGCGCCTCTACGCTTACCTTCGATCAGAGCATGTCCGACCATGCGGGCGCCACTCATGCCATAGGGATGGCCAATTGAAATCGCGCCGCCGCTCACGTTCAGTTTCTCGTCGGGGATACCCAGGCGCTCTCGGCAATAGAGTACTTGCACCGCAAAGGCTTCATTCAATTCCCACAGATCGATGTCGTCCACCGTCAGGCCGTTTCGCTCCAACAATTTTGGAACGGCAAACACTGGCCCAATACCCATTTCGTCTGGCTCGCAGCCGGCCACGGCCAAGCCGCGATAGATGCCCAGGGGTTCGATATTACGCTGTTCGGCCAGCTTGGCCTCCATAACCACTGCGGCGGAGGCACCGTCGGACAGTTGTGAAGCATTTCCGGCGGTAATAGTGCCGCCCTCGAACACTGGGCTCAGGCCGACCAGGCCCTCTAGATTTGTGGAGGGGCGGTTGCCTTCATCCTTGTCCAAAGTCACCTCTTCTTCCGTGACCTCCTTGGTTTCCTTGTTGGTGACCATTTTGATAGAGGTCATAGGCATGATTTCATCGTCGAATTTGCCGGCTTGTTGCGCTGCCGCAGTGCGCATTTGACTTTGCAGGCCGTAAGCGTCCATGTCGTCGCGGCTGATGGAGTAGCGGTCGGCGACCACTTCAGCCGTATTCAACATGGCCATATAGATGTCCTTGGCCTTGCTGGTGACGGAGGTATTGGCATGAGTATTCATGTTACCGGTTTGCACCATGGAGATGGATTCTACTCCGCCGCCTACACAGATAGGCATCTCATCGTCAATGACCTGCTTGGCGGCAGTGGCGATAGCCATCATGCCGGAGGAGCATTGGCGGTCCAGGGTCATGCCGCTGACTTCCACCGGCAGGCCGGCCGCCAGCAGGCTTTGTCGCGCGGTGTTTCCACCGGTAGTGCCCTGCTGCAAAGCGCAGCCGATAATCACGTCATCGACCTCGCCTGGCTCAATGCCCGCACGAGCCACGGCATGCTGAATGGCATGGCCAGCTATGATCGGACCTTCCGTGTTGTTATAGGCGCCGCGATAGGCTTTGCCAATCGGCGTGCGGGCGGTGGAAACAATGACGGCTTCTCTCATGGCGATCTCCTCGTATGCCTTTGGGCGGTTCTTTTTTTCCTGATTTGTAGTGCTGCGGCAATATAGCCACGGGGGACCGCCTGCACCAGCCACCAAAAATTGTTCATACCTCCAAAAAGGAAACAAGAATTTCGTTAATTGCCGATGGCGCCTCCATCAAACCCATGTGTCTCAATCCCGGCACGATGGCCAACTGGGCCCCAGGGATGGCTTGAGCCATGCGGCGAGCCATGTCCGGTGGACTACCCACGTCATCTTTACAAGTCAAAACGAGGGTGGGACATCGTATCTTTCGAATTTCGCTCGCTAGAGCCTGATCCCCGAAAGCAAGAACCCGATAGATTTCCGGATAGATGTCCGGGTCATTAGAGTGCATCCAGCAGCGAACCTGGTCTATGGTTTCTGGGTGATCGGTGGCAAATGTCTCTGTGAACCAGCGCTCCAATGCCATTTCCACCGTTGCGCCATAGCCATCCCGCCGGGCGGTCCGCAACCGTTCTATCATCCCGGCCCGTTCTTTGTCGCTGCGGTCATAGCCGGCATTAAGGACCACCAGCCGACAAACTCTTTTAGGAAATGCGATGGCAAATGCCTGGGCGATCAGCCCGCCTAATGAAAACCCAACCAGATAGCAGCGTTGAATCGACAAATGATCCAGAAGACGCTCCAATTGATCCACGAAATCGATCATATTATAGGGCCCTGGACGGGCCTGACTTCGCCCGTGACCCAACAAATCGTACCTCACCACTTTGAAGTTCCGGGCGAGCTGGGTGAGCTGTCCCTGCCACATATTTAGGTTCAGCCCCATGCCATGTACCAGAACCACAGCAGGCCCATCGCCTGTGACTGAGAGGGCGGTATCGCGCATGACGAAGGATAACGTTAGAATGACGTCAAATCCAAGGGGAGACAGAGCGATGTCGGTTTTCGACTATATCGTGATTGGCGCAGGTTCGGCAGGATGCGTCCTGGCCAACCGGCTAACCGTACCGCCCCGGACCAAGACGTTGCTTCTGGAAGCCGGCGGTAAGGACCGCAACGTTTGGATTCATATCCCCGTTGGCTTCAACAAGACCCTGAACGACCCGTCGGTCAATTGGTGCTTTGAGACAGAGCCGGAAGCAGCGACTGATAAACGAAAAATCCCAATTCCTCGGGGCAAGGTCCTGGGCGGCTCCTCTTCCATAAATGGTATGTTGTATGTGCGCGGCCAGTCCCAGGACTACGACACCTGGGCCCAGATGGGCAATCGAGGCTGGTCGTTTGACGAGGTTCTGCCCTTTTTCAAAATGTCGGAAAAATTCGAACGGGGGGGCAGCGACCTGCGCGGCGGAAGCGGTTTATTGAATGTGGCTGACATGCGGGAGAATGACCGGCTGCTGGATGCTATGATCGAAGCCGGTGGTCAAGCCGGATACGGTATCAACCCCGACTACAACGGTGAGAATCAGGACGGCTTTGGTTATTATCAAGTGACCCAGCGCCATGGCCGCCGCCACAGCGCAGCGCGGGCCTTTCTAGGCCCAGTGGCACATCGGGCAAATCTTCATATCCAAATGAACGCTATCGCAGCACGTCTTCTAATGGACGGTAAGCGCGTCACTGGCGTGGAATATCAGATAGGGGATGAGGTGCACCAGGCACATGCCAGACGCGAGGTAATATTGAGCGCCGGCGCCGTGCAGTCACCGCAACTTCTAGAATTGTCTGGCATCGGACAGCCTGGCCTATTGCGAGACCTGGGCATCGAGGTACGTCATGAACTTCCCGGTGTAGGTGAGAATTACCGCGACCATTATATGAGCCGGGCCAGCTG
>CAXGCE010000108.1:0-6455 GCA_964007795.1 uncultured Alphaproteobacteria bacterium
CAAATCTAGTTCATTGAATTCAAATTTGGTGACATTATGCTGTTTTACTTGAACAATTTTCATGTCAAAAGGAGCAGCTTATTCGGATGGCATGAGTTTGACTTTATTTAGCGGAATTAAATGAGCGAAATGTCAAATATAATTGTGCGTCCCCTTACTAGTCGGATTGGAGCGGAAATTTGCGGTGTAGATTTATCCCAGAATTTACCGCAGGCAACCATTGGTGAAATACGCCGGGTGCTTTTGGACTATCTGGTGATATTTTTTCGTGATCAAGACATTACGCCGGAACAGCAAATCGCTTTTGTCAGCAAGTTTGGCAAAACTGATATTTATCCATTCGTCAAGGGCCTAGATGACTACCCGCAGATCACGCCGGTACTAAAGTTACCGGATGAAACTGTGAATTTTGGAGGCATTTGGCATTCCGATACGGTCTATTTGGACAAACCCCCAATGGGTACGGTTTTGTACGCCAAAGAGTTACCGCCCATGGGAGGTGACACACTTTTTGCCAATCAATATCAGGCTTACGAAGATCTGTCAGCGCCGTTGCGTGGCTTCTTGAAAGGATTGAAGGCAGTCAATAGTGCGACAAAAGGTACTGCAGCGGCAACCAGAAGTGACCGAGTCGCTGATGCGGGGACGGGAGAGGATCGGGTTTTGGAAGCGATCCATCCCGTCGTGCGCACTCATCCGGAAACCGGGCGTAAGGCGTTGTACGTGAACACAGGACATACCGTCCGATTTGATGGAATGAGCGAGGAAGAGAGCAGGCCCATTCTGGAATATCTATTCCAACACCAGATCAAACCGGAATTTTGCTGTCGTTTTATCTGGACGCCGGGTGCTGTGGCGTTTTGGGATAATCGTTGTGCACAACATTACCCGGTCAATGATTATCACGGTTACAAGCGGCTCTTGCATCGCATCACGTTGAAAGGCGAAAAACCTTTTTGAGAATTTAGAAATAAAAAGGGGTTAAAATGGCAAAGATGACGTTTACCGGGGAATGTATTTAGGATTGGGAGACAGCCTTTCGGAGTGTTGATATTGTGACCTTGACTGCGCGGTAGAAAATGCGGCGGCACGCCGGTCAATCCATCCATTTGTTTTGAGCAGACCTTTTTGTAAAAATCTAAAATCTAAACTATCTATTCGACGATAAATTTATGGCCGTAATCGTTCACAAAGCTCTCAAATTCATCTCGGCCTGTTATCTTTGAGGATCCTTTCTGGATCGACCAGTCGGCGCCGTGGTGGAAGCCGTTCACATTGTCGAATTTTAAGACCTCAGCCGTGAGTGTCTTCTGTCTTCCTGTTTTGCCGGTCTAGGAAGCCTTGCAGGATGTAAGTGGCTGCAAGCTTATCTACCAGTTGGGCTCGCCGTTTTCGGGTGCTATCCAGTTCCTCCACCAACATGCGTTCCACTGCCGCCGTGCTCAAACGCTCGTCCTGAAAAGTGATAGGGATATGGCGCTGCTTCTGTACGTTGTCAGCGAAGGCCCGCGTAGACTGGCATCGTGGACCTTCGCTTCCGTCCATGTTCATTGGTAGACCCAGAACCAACCCACCTACGTGATGTTCATCCACCAGGGAGAATAACCTATCCACATCAGCCGAAAATTTACGTCGACGAATAGTCTCTAACGGGGATGCGATACGCCATGTGGTATCCGAAAGCGCCAGGCCGATGGTCTTGCTGCCCAGATCCAGGCCTAGCAATCGTTTTCGCGCGGCAACGGCACCACGCAGCGCCTCAGGCTTGATCGTCGGCATGTCCAATGATAGCTTCCGCGCGCTTCAAACAAGGCAAAATTTCTACAGAGTGATAAGGTCGCATATGTCGGTCGATAAAGCCACTGTTGCAAACATTGCCCATCTTGCACGTATTGAAGTGGATGATGATGAGTTGGAGCCATTAGCAGCGGATCTTTCAAGTATATTGCAATGGATCGAACAATTGAATGAGGTGGACACCGATAATGTCCCTCCAATGGCTGCCGTGCACGATGATGTTCTCCGCTGGCGGGCCGATGTTGTCAACGACGGGAATAAACAAGACGACATCGTAACCAATGCTCCGGATGGTGAAAACGGGTTTTTCGCCGTGCCAAAAGTGATCGAATAATGGCTGAACTAACCGAATTGACAATTGCCAGTGCCCGTAATCTTCTGGCCAACGGCGAACTGTCCTCACGGGAATTGACACAGGATCATGTGTCGGCTGTTTCCAAGGCGGGTGTTTTGAACGCCATAATCACAGAAACTCCCGAGGTTGCGCTGGCCATGGCGGATGCCTCGGACGCCCGACGGGCAAGAGGTTCGGTTGGTGCCCTGGAAGGAATACCCCTAGCAATCAAGGATATTTTTTGCACCCAGGGCGTGTTGACCACGGCCGGCAGTCATATTCTTGATAACTTCAGGCCGCCATACGAAAGTACGGTTTCCGCCAATCTGTGGAACGCTGGTGCGGTGATGCTGGGGAAAACTAACATGGACGAATTCGCCATGGGATCGTCCAACGAAACCTCCTACTACGGTGCGGTGCAAAATCCCTGGCGCCGTAGGGGCGACAACCAGGCCCTGGTTCCTGGAGGCTCGTCTGGTGGATCCGCCGCCGCTGTGGCCGGGCGTTTTGCCATGGCTGCGACAGCGACGGACACGGGAGGTTCCATACGTCAACCCGCGGCCTTTACTGGTACCGTGGGCTGTAAACCGACCTATGGACGTTGTTCCCGTTGGGGCGTAGTTGCCTTCGCCTCGTCCCTTGATCAGGCTGGTCCAATCACCCGCGATGTTCGGGATAACGCCATCATGCTGGGCGCCATGGCCGGGTATGACCCTAAGGATTCGACCTCCGCAAATATTGAACTGCCAGATTTTGAGGCGGCAATTACGGGCGATATTCGTGGCCTGAAAATCGGCGTGCCTGAAGAATATGTTCTGGATGGCATGCCAGGCGAAATTGAAATATTATGGCATAAAGGCATTGGCTGGTTGAAGGATGCCGGCGCTGAGATCATCGATATTTCTCTACCCCATACAAAATACGCACTGCCGGCCTACTACATCGTTGCTCCAGCCGAGGCGTCGTCCAATCTTTCCCGTTATGATGGCGTGCGGTTTGGTCTACGCGAGCCGGGCGAAGACCTGAACAAAATGTACAAGAACACTCGCGCTGCTGGATTTGGCAAAGAGGTGCGCCGCCGGGTTTTGATCGGCACCTATGTGTTGTCCGCGGGCTACTACGACGCCTATTACCTAAAAGCCCAAAAAGTCCGGCGTCTTATCGCCCAGGATTTCCGTGAAATTTACAAGACCGTTGACGCAATCCTAACACCGTCAGCACCGTCGGCGGCATTTCCTTTTGGCGACAAGGCCGATGATCCCATAGCCATGTATCTCAATGATGTGTTTACCGTGCCCGCGAACATGGCCGGATTGCCGGGAATATCCGTTCCTGCCGGCCTGTCCGAGGATGGCTTGCCCCTGGGTTTGCAGGTGCTGGCTCCCGCCTTTGACGAAGAAACCATGTTCCGTGTCGCTGGCGTCGTCGAGGAAGCCGCATGTTTCACTGCGGAACCGGAAAAATGGTGGTGGGAAGCATCATGACTGATTTAATCGAAGGTGCCACCGGCGCTTGGGAAGTCGTGGTGGGTTTGGAAATTCACGCCCAGGTAACATCTGATTCAAAACTGTTTTCCGGAGCTGGCACCGTTTTTGGGGCGGAACCAAACACCCATGTCAGTTTGGTTGATGCAGGCATGCCCGGCATGTTGCCCGTAATAAATGAAAAGGCGGTTGAACAGGCAGTGCGGAGTGGTTTGGGCTTGAATGCCAAGATCAACACCTATTCGGTATTTGACCGAAAGAATTATTGGTACGCGGATCTACCTCAAGGCTATCAGATTTCACAGTACCTCCAACCTATCGTGGGAGAAGGCGTGGTCAGCGTCGATCTGGATGACGGCCGAACGGTCGATGTGGGGATAGAACGGCTGCATCTGGAACAGGATGCAGGAAAACTGATACACGATCAGCACCCACGAAAGTCCCATGTAGATCTAAATCGGTCTGGCGTCGCGTTGATGGAAATTGTATCAAAACCAGATATTCGTTCCGCCGAACAGGCCGGCGCCTATGTGCGTAAGGTGCGTGCGATCTTGCGTTATCTGGGTTCCTGCGACGGCAATATGGAACAGGGCAGCATGCGGGCCGACGTCAACGTCTCTGTTCGCCGGCCGGGAGAGAGCTTGGGCACGCGGGCCGAGATCAAAAATGTGAACTCCATCCGATTTATGCAGCAGGCTATCTCCTACGAAACTATACGGCAGATCGGCATTCTCGAAGAAGGTGGTTCGGTGGAGCAAGAAACTCGCCAATTCCACGCAGCCACGGGCACAACACGGACCATGCGTAACAAGGAAGAAGCTAACGACTATCGCTATTTTCCGGATCCAGATTTATTACCTTTGGAATTCACACAAGAATTTGTGGACCGTATCCGTGCCGATCTGCCGGAATTACCAGATGCTAAAAAGCATCGTTATATGGACGAATTGGGTCTATCTGAACACGACGCGAAGGTCTTGGTCAGCGATCGCGATATTGCCGACTATTTTGAGGTGGTTGTAGAGGGGCGTGAACCGAAGATTACAGCCAACTGGGTGCAGGGAGATCTTTTTGCTCAATTAGGGAGAGCCGAGTTAGATATTGCTGACAGCCCGATCAGCGCCCCACAACTCGGTGGTCTAATTGACCTAATCACTGACGGCACCATTTCAGGTAAAATTGCTAAGGATGTCTTGGTCATAATGTTCAATAGTGGCCGGGACGCGGCTGCCATTGTTGAAGAACGGGGTCTGAAACAGGTCACCGATACTGGCACTATTGAGGGCGAAATAGACAAGGTCCTCGCAGCTAATCCTGATAGAGTGACAGAGTACCATGACGGCAAGGAGAAAATTCTAGGGTGGTTCGTCGGGCAGGTCATGCAGACCACTAAGGGCAAGGCTAATCCACAAATGGTGAATCAGTTACTTCTCGAAAAACTCAAGACCTGACGATCGCGGTCCGCAAGGGATAGCCACCGACGGCATCATTGATAATGCTGACTAAATCTTCATCTCCACCCGTTATAGAAATGGTGGCCAGAGTACCGTAATTGGGGTGGGCATCCACTGATACCGCGATATGGCCCCGACCCGCGGCCACAGCTGACAATTCTCGCTGCAAAAAGATACGGGCAGCTTCCATCCGAAGTGAGGGCTTAAATATCTTGCCCACCTGTGTCAGGGGCATTTCGTTAAGTGAATGCACTGCGACGGGGTTGGCGGCCCGTTCCTGAATGTGGTCCCGAACAAATGCCTTTATGGCCTCTTCATCGAAAGTCTTGCCCGGTTGCATCTGTACGAAAGCAACCGGCACTTCGCCCACTCGCCGGTCTGGCTGGCCTACGGCGGCGGCCAGTTCCACGCCGGGCGCCTGATATAGGATTTCCTCGATTAGCACCGGGTCAATATTGTGGCCGCCGCGAATGATCAGATCCTTGGCTCGACCCGTATGCCAGATATAACCATCCGCATCCATGCGGGCTAGATCACCGGTATTCAGCCAATCGTTTTCAACCCAGGCGTCTTGGTTATGGGCATCGTCCACGTAGCCTGTGATAACCTGGGGGCCCTTAATCAAAATAACGCCAATTTCGTCGGTGTTGCATTCTCGCACGGAATGCCCATTTTCGTCTAATTGTGCGATCTTGATTTGCAAGTATGGCAACCGGACGCCAACCGAACCCACACGGTTTTCGCCATGCAGAGGATTCATGGTGGCGAAGCCGTGGGTCTCGGTCATACCCCAACCTTCAATTAGGGGAAAACCAAATTTTTCTGCCACGCCATTAGCGACTTCCAAAGGGAGGGTTGAGGCACCAACAATGCCGTTGCGCACAGTGTGCAAGTCCAAATGATCGCTAGGCAGGGTCAAAAGAGCGGCCCAACTCGCGGGAACCCCACCAAGGGTTGTTGCATTGAAGCGTGCTGCGTTGGCCAGAAAATCCCGAACCGTCACTGGATCGCGCAGTCCATTGGGATGCAATGTGATAATGGTGCCGCCCCGGCTCAGGGCGTACAGAGACGACACAATGGCGCCGCCCACATGAAACATGGGTATGCCGAGCAGACCGATGGACGGGTCTTGCGGACCTAACAGGAAATCCAGGCCGGCGCATTGCAGTAATTGGGCCTGATGATGGTGACGGGCTAGTTTTGGCGCGCCAGTCGTGCCACCAGTATGCAAATAAGCGCAGGTGTCATGGCCCTGAGGTTCGCGGCCACTGACCAGGCGGTCATCCGGTTGCATGGAGATAGCCGTTTCAAAGTGGATGACGCTCGGATCCAGATCCTTACCTCCACCACCCAGCTGTATCGTTATTAAATCAGGAATTTGTTCGC
>CAXGCE010000109.1:0-6374 GCA_964007795.1 uncultured Alphaproteobacteria bacterium
GATTAGTTATGCCATCACGGGCTCCCCATTGGGGCGCCTCATGGTGGCGGCGACAGAGCATGGCATCTGTTTCCTGTCGTTAGGCGAGGACCAACGCATGATAGCCGAGTTAGAAAAAGAATTTTCCTTGGCAGAGATCCTCGCAGATAAAATCGTACTGGGTGAATGGGTCCACGAAGTGATCGCTTGTCTGGAAGGACAGAAAACCCGTCCCAACTTGCCGTTGGATGTGCGGGGAACGGCCTTTCAGCGACGGGTCTGGCATGAGCTGATGCAAATTCCTGCCGGCATCACTCGAACCTACAGTGAGTTGGCGGAATCCGTATCTGGCAAAGCTTCTGCCCGCCGGGCGGTGGCGCGTTGTTGCGCGACAAACCCGGTGTTCCTGGTTATCCCGTGTCACCGGGCCGTTCGGAGTGATGGTGGTTTGGGCGGCTATCGCTGGGGATTGAACCGTAAACGGGCCCTGATCTGTGCGGAACTCGCGCGGCGGGACGATGCTTAGAATTTGCGCTGGGCAGGAGCTGCGGACAGGCTATTATCTCGCGATGTAGATTTGCAGCAAGGATAATACCATGAACGGCAAATGGGTGTGGTTCTGCGCCGGATTGGGGTTGTTTCTGGCAGCCACATCTCAGGCCGGCACCAGGGGTGGCCTTTACGATATGAACGCCATGATCAATGAGAGGCATCCATTTACAACTCCCGGCCGCACCTCACTTCCTGCCGCCGTGCCAGCCCTCCCCGAGATGACTCCCATCGCGCCGCCGTCCCCAACCCTTCGTTATACACCACCGCCACGGCCCGTCGCCGAGGCTGGGGCGAACCCTATGCGTGGACCCTATCGTCCTTTTGGCAACAGTATCGACGGCAACTGGTTCCAGATTTTTTACATCTCGGCCGGGATGGGCGTCAACTTACCAAACGATTTAGACGGCACCACAGCTACCGGCGCCACCTATACCATTGAATTCGATCCCGGGTTCGTCGCCCAGGGTGCAATTGGCGCTTATTTGGGTGAGAACTTCCGGATCGAGTCGGAAGCTACCTATCGCATGGCCGATTACGATCAGGCTACGTCCGGTGGCGATAGCACCTCGCCGAACGGTGATCTGAAATTGGCTACCGGTATAGTAAACCTCTACTACGAACTTGATCTGGGATCGTTCAACCCGTTTCTGGGCGTCGGCGCTGGCGTGGCACAAATTAATACAACTTCCGTCAATTCGGCCGGCCTGACAATTGTTGAACGTGACGCGACCGAGTTTGCTTACCAGGCAATTGTCGGAATTACCTACGAGATTTCACGAGACTGGAGCGTTGGCCTAGACGGCAGGTATCTTGGAACCTCGGACGAGGATATCTCGGCCACGATGGTAACTCTGAACGTCCGCTACAACTTGTAACAATTTTCAATTTCTGACCTCCCACTGAACCCTTTGTCGTACCCGGCATTGGCGGCAAATGTATCCTTTTGGCGCCTCAGCATCATGCAACATTTCATTTTTGGAGGCTTTGAGTTTACGGAGCTAGCTAGTGGGTGAGAAAGCTGTTTCCATTCTGCTATGCCAACTTAATAAATTTAGTTTTACCCATCGCACTACTTCTTTGCATCAATGGAATAGCTAAGGCATTTTTTCAGGCTGCCCGCCAAGTCGCGCAGGATTCTCGAATAGGCCCCGGGCCCCGGGTGTACACTCTTGCCGATAGGGTCTAACACACCGACGCGGGTAGTGGTGCCCTTGGTCAAAGCCGTGACCATCTTGCTGCTAAATTCCGCCTCTTGAAATAGACAGCGCGCACCCCCGCCGCGCAAACGCTGGTGGATCATGGCGATGCGCCGAGCACCTGGTTTGTGATCATGGTCGAGGGCGATGGCGCCAATACCATAGGTTCGGAAACGGAATTCAAAATACTGATAGGCATCATGCAATACAAAATACGGCAGAGCGCGGACCGGCGCTAACAGTTCCTGGATATCGCGCTCCAGTTTGGTTAGCTCCAAGTCAAGACGCTTCCCATTTATTTCATAGTTTGCGGCGTTGTCTGGGTCGATCTGGCTCAAGACTTCTACGATCTGCCACACAATGATCCGGGCATTGCGGGGATCCAGCCAAAAATGCGGATCGAATTCGTTGCCTTTGTTGCGGTTGGGATCATCAACTTCCCAAATACCGCCTCGGCGCTGCTTTAACCGGAGCAGTCCAGGGTTCCTCAACAAGGGAACAACACGTGACCCTGAAGATAGGTTAAATAATGGCTTGCGAAGGAAGCCTTCCAAATTGCTTCCAACCCAGAACACCACATCTGCCTGGACTAGCTTCCGTGCTTCCGAGGGCCGCAGTGCGTGGCTGTGGGGATCGGCACTTGATGTTAGCAAAAGATGTGGCTCCCCCACGCCTTTCATGACATCTGCGACCAGGCTGTGCACGGGTTTGAGGCTGACTACCACACGAGGGCCTGCCGCAAACGCCGGCAAAGTTACTATGACCATTAGCGCCAACATCAGCAGACGCATGGTCATTTCACCTTCAATCTATGGGGGCGAAGGGCCTGATAGTAAAATTCAGCCTCCACCAGCAAGTCTCGCAAATGTTCAGGTACCTCGCGCGCGCTGTTGCTAGGTGCCATGAAGCCCGTTGATTGTTCCACGGAACCGTACCAATGGGCAGCCCAAAGGCCGTCACTTTCGCGGCGCCCCACTGGCCAAGACAACATGGCGGGGTCAAATTCGATTCCCAGAGCGGCGCAAAGAGCTACCGACATGGCCATGGGATTGAGTAAGAGATCTTCGGCGTCCAGCACCGGTGGCGGCATTCTCTGATCATCCCAAATCATTTCGAATAGTTGGTGCTGTTGAGGGAAACCCAAATCCTCCAACGTCACGTCGGCCCTTTTTTCCATGTAGGACATCAGCACGCGGGCTGGGTCGCGGATCAAGAAAGCGTGGCGGATGCCTTGAAGCCGCGCCAAATCCATGTGTTGTAGAATATGATGGGTCATATGTTTTTGGTAAAAAATCGCCTTGTCGTCCGGCACCGGGCCTGAGGCTAGATTTGCCACTTTTTCCCAATCTGTCTCATAGGCCGCAATGATCTCAGTCGCCATGGGATGATCAAGACCTGTGGCAGAAAGGTAATGGGCATAAAACGGCTCATCCCAGACCGCACAATCAGACCGGTTTTCAAAAGAGCGCATCATGGCGGTGGAGATGTTTCTGGGTCCAGACCACATGGCGATGCGGACGACGCCGTCTTGGTTCATATACTTGCTTCCCGATCACATAGCGCTTTGTACAAGTTCTTCAGGCGCGTGGTGACAGGTCCCTTAGCATCGCTGATTATCCGTCCATCGATTTCAGTAACGGGGATCAGGCCGGCGAAGGTGCCGGTGACGAAGGCTTCGTCGGCGCTATAAACATCAATGAGGCTGAAATCCTTTTCGAAGCATTCAATTCCATTGTCGCCGCACAGCGCCAATACGTTAGCTCGGGTGATGCCCGACAGACAATATTTACCAGACGAGGTCCAAACCTGCCCTTTGCGGACGATAAAAAAATGGGTCGAGTTACAAGTGGCTACAAACCCATGAGGATCCAACATCAAGGCTTCGTCTGCACCCATTTTATCCGCCTGAATGCATGCCTGAATACAGTTCAGTTTGCTGTGGCTGTTAAGGCTTGGATCTTGCACATCCGGCGCACCCCGGCGCACATGCACCGTCACGAGACGAATGCCGCCGCCTTCAATGACGACCTTATATTCCGGGATGATCACCACCGTGGGCGGCGTGATGGTGACCTTGGGATGCTGATATGGCGTCGATTTCACGCCCCGCGTCACCATCAAACGGATATGGACGTCGGTTTCCATATCGTTTGCGTCTAGCACAGCCCGAATCCGCGCGCCCAATTCAAGGCGCGAAAACCCGATGTCCATATCGATGGCCTTTGCTCCTTCATAAAGGCGGTCCATATGCGCCTGCAAAAACAGCAATTTACCCCGATGGTAGCGAATACCCTCCCAAACACCGTCCCCCAACATAAACCCTGAATCGAACACTGAGACCTTGGCGTCGTCGCGAGAAACCATCGCCCCATTGATGGAGATCAGGATCTCACTGTTGCGGGGATCGTCGAGGTAGTCATGGGTGCCGCTGGTCATGTCAGTCCCTTATCCTAGTCCGGACGTCGCACGGTGATAATATTCTCCGGCGTGATCGTGGCATAATCCAAATAACCTAGGCGGGCCAGGGGATTGACCTTGCGCACATCGATCATGCCGTCGACGATGACATCATCATCTACATGAATGCCGATCACCTGCCCAATCACCATAGTGTTAGGGTTGGTTGTGCTCATTGCGGGCAGTTCGACGATCTGCAACAGCGTGCACTCCAGGGCAATGGGGGACTTTTTTACCCTGGGTGGTTTGACTTGTTCGCAAGGCGCGGCTTCCAACCCGGCCTCAGCCATTTCATCTACAGATGAGGGAGCATGAGCTGAAGTCGCAACCATGGCGTCAAGCATTTCGGCGGTGCACATGTTGAAGACAAATTCGCCGCTTTTCTGGACGTTGCTCAGAGAGTCCTTGTTTTCCTGGGTCCCCGCCTTGAAACCATTGGGGCAATACATTACGCACGGAGGTTCTCCTGACAGAGAGTTGAAAAAGCTGAAGGGTGCTAAGTTGACAATCCCAACTTCGTTAACCGAGGAAATCCAGCCAATCGGGCGCGGCACCACTAGGGCGTTGTAAACGGTGTGTTTGAACGGGGGCGGCTTCATGCCGTCATTGGGATCAAAATACATTTAAGATCGTTTCCTTTTTATGTCGTAGACGGTGTTTTTAGCAAAATAACTATCGCTGCTATCTAGACCATAGAAGTCAATTCGTAGAGCCAGTGCCAAGGTCTACGGCGGCGTTTGTTCCGTGACGTCGCTGCATAAAATTTTTCCACAATCCGGGCACACGCAGCGGCCAGACTTATCGCCACGGCACGTCCGATGCCGCAACGCGCGCCAGTAACCAAGGTTACCGAGCCACGTAAAAATTCTATTAAGATACTCCACTTAAATGGCAACCAAGTTTGGCAGGACACTAACATCGTCGCCCGCCCCCTGCTATAGCAGGCAACAACGACAAACGGAATTGACAAGATATGTCCGACTTTGAGCGCTGACAAAGTACCGCATATCGCTTGGGCGGTGTCACCGGGTGCTTGCCCGGGTTGTCACTTGTGATGGGTGACCTGTACGGAATATGCGCCTCGATCCACAATTGTGCATTGATTATCGATGGGCAACACCACGTCTTACTACTTGGGTCCTTGACAGTTGATCAATTCTTGCGTGGACAGGAATTCGTTTGAAACGGACAAGGGCGTGCCAATGGAATTCCGCATGGCTTCATAAAACTTCGTAAATTTCTTGGTGAACACACTGACATGAGTAAATTATACCAATAATTCAGCTATGTTCACGGTCCGGTCTTCCCGCGCTGCAATATTGACCGCGAGGGTCGCAGCTAGGGTCACCATGCCGTCCCATGCTGAAACAACCGGCGTTGCCGTGCCGTCAATTACATCGAGAAAATGGTCCAATTGGTTGTGGTAGGGCCGACTGCCATCTAGAGGCTGAGGCACGGCCACAAAGGGGTCCTGCCAATGCTGTGCCGCTGTTTCGTGGCGCCATAGGGTCATGCTCGGCACAGCCAAGGACCCAGCGCGGCCACCGATGAAATAACAATCGCCGGGTTGGTGAGGAAAGTACAGGGCCTGGCCCGAGCTCATCTCCCAGGTATAAGGCGATGCCACGGCATCACTAAGAAGGAAGCTACCCAGCACTCCATTTTGGAAACGAAGGGCAATGCTGGCGGTATCCTCCACAGCAAAACCGCGCACTGCATTCGACGTGAAGGCCCGTACGCTTTCGATTTCGCCGACCAGGAACCGCAGGCAGTCGATTTCGTGGATCAGGTTGATCAACAGTGGGCCGCCGCCGGGCGCCTTGCGCCAGATTTCCTGAAAATAGTCGTCGGGCTTGTCGGCCATCCACAATCCGTTGACCGCCACTAGATCACCAAGCGCACCATCGCGGATCAGTCTACGTGCCTCGAGGATATCAGGGCTGTACCGGCGATGGTGGCCAACCAGCACCGGCACGGCTAGCGTGGCACTGGCATTAACCAAGATTTTTGCCGCTGCGACCGTCTCGGCAATGGGTTTTTCGATCAGACATGGCACGCCACGGGACAAACAAGCCTGTCCGGCAATGAGATGTAGGGCATTTGGCAAGGCCACAATGGCGCCATCCGGGATTAGGCGGTCCAACATCTCTTCATAATCCGAGAAAAAAGCGTAGCCGTTGGAATGCGCAT
>CAXGCE010000110.1:0-6371 GCA_964007795.1 uncultured Alphaproteobacteria bacterium
TGAAATACACCGGTTTCGATCAGAAGATCCGTGAACGTCTTAAATTTCGTTGCAATTAATTCATTTACCCTTCCAACGACGCCGTCCAATCGTCAGCAGCTTACAACACATCTGTGCACGGTTATGATCAAGACAGTGTTAATTAATGGGAGTTGTTGTGGCAGAACAATATGATGCGATCATAATCGGGGCGGGTATCATTGGGGCCTCGGTCGGATTGGAATTGGCTCGGCGGGGTTGGAAAACCCTAAATCTGGATCGCCTTCCCGCCGCCGGTTACGGCTCAACCTCTGCTTCTTGCGCAATCATTCGCAGTCATTATTCCACGTTGGACGGTACTGCCCTTGCCTTTGAGGGGTATCAGTATTGGAAGAACTGGGCTGAACATCTAGGTGTAGTGGATGACCGTGGCCTCGCGGAATTTCGCGAGGTGGGCTGTGCCATCATGAAGACGGAAATCAATGGCTTTATGAAATCCATCTGCGCCAACCTGGACGCCCTGAATATAGCTTGGGAGGAATGGGACAACGATAAGATCATGGAACGTCTGCCAATCTATGACTTGCGCAGTTATGCGCCCGCCAAGCGCATGGATGATCCCGGTTTCGGTGAGGCCACGGGTCCGACTATGAATGGTGCGGTGTTTACTCCTGAGGCCGGATATATCACCGATCCCCAGTTAGCCAGCCACAATGTCCAGGTGGCGGCTGAGGCGGCTGGTGCGACCTTCCGGTTCAACGCGGATGTTACGGCCATCCGCCGCGAAGGCGACAGGGTCGGCGGTATCATGCTTGCCGATGGTGCCAATGTTGATACGCCCGTCGTGGTCAACGTGGCTGGCCCACACTCCGCTAAGGTCAACCAGATGGCAGGCGTCGCGGATTGTATGAAGATAAAGACTAGGGCTCTGCGCCAGGAAGTGGTGCACGTGCCGTCGCCGGAGGGGTTTGATTACATGAACCATGGCCCGGTAACTTCCGACAGTGACATTGCCTGCTACAGCCGGCCAGAGATTGGCAATCACATTCTGTTCGGCAGTGAGGATCCGGAATGCGACCAACGGGAATGGGTCGATCCCGACGACTACAACACGGAATTTACCGATCAATGGCAGACACAGGCTCTGCGCGCAGGGCAAAGAATTCCCAGCTTAAAAATTTCCAACCGCGCCACTGGTGTCGTTTCACTATATGATGTCACCGACGATTGGATTCCCATCTACGATAAATCCGATTTGCCTGGATATTTTATGGCGGTGGGAACGTCGGGGAACCAGTTCAAGAACGCGCCGGTAGCCGGGGCCATGATGGCAGAACTGATAATTAACTGTCAGGGTGGCCAGGATCATGATGTGGATCCCGTGTACTTTGATTACAAATATACCAAACGGCAGGCCAATATTGGATTTTTCTCACGCAATCGCGAGATCAACTCCGATAGCAGTTTCACGGTATTGGGTTAGGAGAATTGTGGATGATACTCTACGGATATTGGCGCTCCTCGGCCGCCTATCGAGTTCGCATTGCCTTGAATTTGAAGGGACTGACTGTTGAGGACGAGTTCGTCCACCTGCAGAAATTCGATCAGCGTGATGATGCCTATCTAGCTCTCAATCCCCAAGGCCTAGTACCTACCTTGGTGGATGGCAATGTGCACCTTAGTCAGTCGATGGCGATTATCGAATACCTGGATGAACGCCATCCTGAACCAGCTTTATTGCCTGATGACCCGACCGGACGGGCCCATGTCCGGCAACTAGCCCAGGTTGTAGCCTGCGACATCCACCCTATTAATAATCTGAAGGTCTTGAATTATTTGACCCAGGAACTTGGCGTATCCGATGACGACCGTTTGAAATGGTATCGGCACTGGGTGCATCAGAGTTTTCATGGTCTGGAGGGCCTAGTCTCGACCAGTCCGGCGACGAGCAAATTTTGTCACGGCAACCAGCCAACTCTGGCTGACCTTTGTCTTGTCCCGCAGCTCTATAACGCCCGCCGATTCGAAGTCGATTTGTCGGCCTATCCAAATTTGGTGCGTATTGATGAAACCTGTCAGGCTATTGACGCCTTTGCCAATGCCGCGCCGGAACGGCAACCGGACGCAAGCTAGACGCAGACGAAGCGGGGTCGTATACAGTGCGCGCCCGTCTTTTGCATAATTTAGAGACCAATCGCCATGTACGATCTGCGCTGGATTCGCGAAAACCCAGAGGCATTTGATGCTGGTCTGGCTGCCCGCGGTTTGCAGCCTCTTGCGACTGATATTCTTGCCCGCGATGCATCAGCCCGCGCCAAACGCACTGCCTTGCAAAAGATACAAAACAGGCGAAATGCCCTCTCGAAACAGATTGGCGTGGCGAAATCCAAAGACGAGGATGCTGACAATCTCATTGCCGAGGTCGGGCAATTAAAGGGGGCCTTGCAGCAGGGAGAGGAAGCTGAGCGGGAACTAATGCAGGCCCTGCACAATATCCTGGTAGGCCTGCCGAATCGGCCTGAGGAAGGGGTACCCGTTGGTGAAGATGAAGAGGCGAATGTTGTGGTGTGCAGCCACGGTGACCCGACGGATTTTGATTTCGAGCCGAAAGAGCATTTTGAGATCGGCGAAGCCCTGGGTCTGATGGATTTCGAGGCCGCTTCTAAACTGTCGGGGGCAAGATTTGTGGTTCTCCGCGGGGAACTGGCACGCTTGGAGCGGGCGCTATCAGCCGCTATGTTAGACATACATACTCAGGAATTCGGCTACGAGGAGACTTCTGTCCCGTTGTTGGTGAAGGAGCATACAGCGTTCGGCACAGGAAACCTGCCAAAATTCGAGGAAGACCTGTTCAAGACAACTAACGATTTCTACCTGATCCCCACGGCAGAGATGGTGCTAACTAATCTAGTGCGGGACGGGGTGTTGGCCGAGAGAGACCTGCCCCTTCGTTACACGGCGCACACCCCCTGTTTCCGCTCTGAGGCCGGCGCAGCGGGACGGGATACCCGGGGTATGCTGCGCCAGCATCAGTTCTATAAAGTAGAACTGGTCTCCATCACCCATCCGGATGAATCCTGCGCCGAACTAGACAGGATGACGGCCTGCGCGGAGAGCATTTTGCAGCGTTTGGAGATCCCCTACCGCGTCATACTGCTGAGCAGCGGTGATATGGGCTTTTCGGCCCGGCGTACCTATGACATCGAGGCTTGGTTGCCTGGCCAGGATACTTATCGCGAGATCTCTTCCTGTTCCAACTGCGGCGATTTTCAGGCCCGGCGCATGAGCGCGCGGTTTAAACCCAATCAAGGTAAAGGTACTAATTTCGTCCATACGCTGAATGGCTCGGGTTTGGCGGTGGGGCGGACGCTGATTGCGGTTATGGAAAACTATCAATTGGCCGATGGCGGATTTGCCATTCCTGTGGCCCTGCAACCCTATATGAACGGTAAGACGAGGATTGGCTGACCCATGGCTAAGCAATTGGGCCGAAAACTCGCCAATCTACGGCGTACGCGTATTCTCCTGACTAACGACGATGGTATCAGCGCGCCGGGCATGAAGGTGCTGCAACGCATAGCCCGTAGCTTGTCCAACGATGTCTGGGTGGTTGCGCCCGAAGGGGAGCATAGTGGCGCCTCGCATTCCCTGACCCTGACGGCGCCTTTGCGTCTTCGAAAAATATCGGCCAAGAAATTCGCCGTGGAAGGCACGCCCACGGACTGCGTGATGATGGCGATGAACCAGGTGATGGCCAACAACCCGCCGGATTTGTTGCTCTCCGGTGTAAACCGGGGCGCCAACATGGGCGAGGATGTGACCTATTCTGGCACCATCGCCGCCGCTATGGAAGGAACCCTGGTGGGGGTGCCTTCCATAGCTCTTAGTCAATCCTTTGCCAACCGCAAGGTTATGCATTGGCCCACGGCTGAGCAACATGCCAGCGACATCATCCGCCGTCTGGTTGCCATCGGCTGGTCTAGGGATGTACTGATGAACGTCAATTTTCCCGATTGCCTGCCTGGCGACGTAAAGGGCGTCGAGGTGGTGCGGCAGGGCCGGCGAGACTTTTCCGCCCTGAACATAGAACAGCGCATAGATGCTCGCGAACGGCCCTATTACTGGATTGGCTTTCGTCCGATCCAGGGGCAACCCGAAGAGGGTACCGATATACGCGCTACGGAAGAAGGCCGCATCGCTATTACGCCCCTGCATTTGGACCTGACCGAGAACAAGGCCCTGAAACAACTTAAGGCGGCTTTTTAGGCATGAGCTATGAGGCACAAAAAATTCGCCTCATTATGGATCTGCGCCGGCAAGGAATTTCGGACAATGATGTATTGAGTGCTGTCGAACGAGTGCCCAGGGAAATGTTTGTGCCCGAGGCCATGCGCGCGGAGGCGTACGAAAATATCCCTCTGCCTATTAGTCAGGGGCAGACCATCAGCCAACCCTTCATCGTGGCTTACATGACCCAGGCTCTTTGTTTGGGGGAGCGGAACCGGATATTGGAAATCGGAACGGGTTCAGGCTATCAGGCGGCCGTCCTAGCCCAGCTTAGTCGCAGGGTTTGCACCGTGGAGCGTTACCGTACCTTGTTGCGGCAAGCCGAGGCATGTTTCGAGGCATTGAAGCTGCACAACATCACTACTCGCCTAGGTGATGGCGGTAAAGGCTGGCCGGAATTGGCGCCCTTTGCTCGCATCATCGTCACCGCTGCAGCGCCTGCTATGCCACAGAGCTTGGCTGAGCAGTTAGACGATGGCGGCATCATGGTCGTACCTGTAGGCACGTCTGGCGAACAGGTGCTTTATCGCATCACGCGGCAGGGACAAGAGTTGAAGGAAGAGCGGCTGCTGGATGTGCGTTTTGTGCCCTTGGTGGAAGGTATGCCGCCGAGCCGTGCCTAGATCGGCCGTGCACCCTTGATCTGGACCTTTCCAGTTCTAGAGGAGTATCGTCCCAAAATGAGGGGAATCGCACGAACAAGTGCCAGCGTCGCTGCCATTGGGCTGGCATTGCTGTTGGTGGCATGTAGCAGAAAGACGCCTGCACCCGTTGTATTCGGTAGCGACAAAACTGTCTTCGCTAAACCCAGCGAACCGGTCCCCGGGGACGCACAAGGCTCCACTCCAATCGTCTCTGGGCTTTACCAGGTTGAGACAGATGAAACTTTGTATGCCATTTCCCGCAAGACTGGAATTTCCCTGCGGGATTTAATCGCCGCCAACCGGCTTGCTCCGCCCTATCGATTGCGTAAGGGGCAGCGTATTCTGGTCCCCGAAGTGCGCTATTACAAGGTTTCCGCCGGTGATACGCTATATGCCATTTCCCGGCGCCAAAATATCTCCGTTTATGCTCTGGCGCGTCACAACGGCCTGGCACCACCTTATCAAATTCGCCCCGGCCAACGTTTGCGTTTGCCGGGCGGGCCAACTGTTATCGCGTCGAACAATAGCAGACCGACAGGACAACTTCAGAAGCAATCGGATCTTTCTGGGAACTCAATTTTGGTGCCACGACCCAAATCCAAGGGAGCGTCGCGCAGGCTTGCGCTCAAAGCAGCACCAAAACGGGCCGGTTCCCGGTTCGCTTGGCCGGTCAGAGGAAAAGTAATTTCTCGGTTTGGCGCCAAGGCCAATGGGCTGCATAACGATGGCATTAATATCGCGGTCAAGGAGGGTACGGCTGTTCGGGCGGCGGATAACGGCGTAGTGGTCTATGCCGGAAACGAGTTGCGCGGTTTTGGTAATCTTTTGCTGCTACGTCACCGGGGCGGCTGGGTTACCGCCTATGGGCATAATCAGACCTTGGATGTGAAGGTGGGCGATGTGGTGCGCCAGGGTCAGCGGATCGCGCGGGCTGGGCACACGGGTAATACCAACCGCCCGCAGCTGCATTTTGAGATCCGCAGAGGCCGGCGCGCAGTCAATCCAGTGGAACACCTAGCGGCGATACAGGCATCAGTTGATCGCCACGCCAAGGCGGCCGGCTAGATCCTGTATAAATTGCCAGGCGACTCGGCCGTTGCGGGCGCCCCGGGTCATGGACCATTCGATCGCTTGGGTGCGCAGGTCTTTCTCGCTGACCTCAAGGCCATAGTGTTTACAATAGCCGGCCAGCATGGCCAGGAAATCATCCTGACTGCAGTAATGGAAGCCCAGCCATAGGCCGAACCGGTCGGATAACGACACCTTTTCCTCTACCGCTTCGGACGGATTGATGGCGGTGGAACGTTCATTTTCCATCATGTCTCGTGGCATCAAATGTCGCCGGTTCGACGTGGCATAGAAGATGACATTACTGGGCCGTCCCTCGATACCACCTTCCAAAACAGCTTTTAAAGATTTGTACGAGGCGTCGTCATTACTGAAAGACAAGTCGTCACAGAA
>CAXGCE010000111.1:0-6352 GCA_964007795.1 uncultured Alphaproteobacteria bacterium
ATCGCCGGCACATCTACCTCGACTCCAATTCACCAATCTTTGGTATAGACTGGTGTTAAATTGAGCCCGCAAACGATAAAGCAGCAAGGATTTGCACAATGGCCTACAGCGAAATTCTCTACGACATCTCAGGCAAGATTGCCACGATCACCTTGAACCGGCCAGAAAAGCTGAATGCCTGGACCGGGATCATGGAACAGGAAGTACGCGCAGCCTTGATCGAGGCGACTGATGACGAAGGCGTTGGAGTTATCATCCTCACTGGTGCAGGCCGAGGATTTTGCTCGGGCGCGGACATGAATAACCTGAACACGCTTCAGCAGGGTGCCTCTAGGGGTGGGCGCACATCGGACAGCGTGCGGTCTGTGAACAACGCCGTTCCCGGCGGATTATCTCTCTCCAACGACTACAGTTTGCGCTACACCTATTTCCCGACCGTGCCAAAGCCCATCATCGCCGCCATCAATGGCCCGGCGGCCGGGTTAGGCATGATCATGTCTTTGTACTGTGATGTGCGTTTTGCCTCTGACGCGGCTGTGTTCTCCACCGCCTTCGCCCGCCGTGGGCTGATCGCCGAACACGGCATTTCCTGGATGCTGCCAAAACTGATAGGCCTGCAAAACGCCTTAGACCTCACGTTAACTGCCCGTAAGTTCACAGCCGCTGAGGCAAAGGATATGGGATTGGTTAGCAAGGTATTCCCGATGGAAAGCTTCATGGACGACGTGCATGCCTATGCTAAGGAAATGGCGGACATGGTATCGCCGCGTTCTGTTCGGGTAATGAAGCGGCAGATTTACCAGGCCATGCTGAATTCCCTAGAGCATTCCGTGCTGTTGGCCAACAGCGAGATGCCTGCCAGTTTCGAATCTGAAGATTTTAAAGAAGGTGTGGCCCACTTCGTTGAGCGTAGGTCACCTAAATTTACCGGCCGCTAAAAAAATTACATGCCCAACCGAACCAACGCCTGAGAATGGTTGCTGCGGGGCGTTGTTCGTTTTAGAAGCGGCATTGTTGCCCACGCCAAGGATATCTCTATGCCCACTGTTCGCACCGCTATTTCTCAAATGCAAACCCAACGCATCGGGGAGGTTTCCCGCATCGCCATTGGTGATCCGGATGTCATCCCTTTGTGGTTTGGCGAGCCGGATCTGGACACGCCGGAATTTATTCGCCAGGCGGCCATCGACGCCATGCAATCCGGGCATACTCGTTATGTGAACAAACGGGGCATCCCGGAATTGAGGGAGGTGATCCTTGAATACACCAAAGCCAACTTTGGTGTGAACCTGGACCCAGAGCGAATTACGGTAACCGGCTCTGGCATGACGGCAATTATGATTGCCACGGAAACCCTAGTGAACAACGGCGATAACATCGTCATGATTTCGCCGATCTGGCCAAATATATTCTTTTGCACTCAAACCATGGGCGGGGAAAGTCGTCACCTGCGCCTGGACCTCACCGAAGACGGATGGCAACTGGATCTGGATAAACTGTTCGACACATGTGACGAGCGGACCAAGGCTATTTTCATTGCCTCACCCTCAAACCCCACAGGTTGGCTAATGGAGCCGGATCAGCAAAAAGCAGTCTTAGAGTTTTGCCGCAAGCGGGCTATCTGGATCATTGCAGACGAGGTCTATCACCGCATTGTCTATGACCGCCCCGTGGCGCCGTCGTTTCTGTCAATTACGGATCCTGAAGACGCTCTGTATGTGGTGCATTCGATGTCCAAGGCTTGGTGTATGACCGGCTGGCGCTGTGGTTGGCTGGTCCATCCGGCAGATCTCGGTGACAGGATGGGAGACCTGTCGGGCATTAACAACACGGGTTCGACCTCGTTTGTACAACATGCCGCCGCAGTCGCTCTGCGGGATGGCGAAGAGTTTGTCGCCATGGGCATCGAACGTTGCCGTCGCGCTCGCGATATCGTTCACCAACGCTTAGGCGGCCATTCCCGCGTAACACTTGCAGCGCCCAAGGCGGCATTTTATGCCTTCCCGGAAATTGCGGGGCTGAAAGACGATTTGGCGTTTGCGAAAACACTGGTGAGGGAACATCGAGTGGGTCTGGCTCCCGGATCAGCCTTCGGTCCGGATAACGAAAGGTTTTTGCGGCTTTGCTTTGCAAAATCCGAGGCGCAGCTGTCTGATGCCATGGACCGGATCGAGGCCGGACTGGCCATGCTCTAGCATCTGTGGGAGAGGAATTCTTGAGTTTGGTTTCTCTCTAATTATTTATTATTATTTGATTGACCATGGCATTCCTGTTGAATTTCACGAATTAGCTATCTGTTAATAGTCTTTTCTTTCTGTAATTCAGATAGTTTGTTTTCTGTAGGAGCACTTTTGGCCATACCTTGTGGCTAAACCTCCCGAATAGGACCGGTTAGCGTTTGCCTTCGATATTGATGGCGATCAAGTTCGGCCCTTGGGACGCGAACGCCTCTTGCAGCGCGGGAACGATATCCTCCGGCTTGCTGATGACGGTGCCGGGGACGCCCATACCTTGGGCCATGGTGACAAAATCCAGTTCTGGCATATCGAGATTCATCTTGGGATAGTCTTGATTGGAATTGGCGTCAAACCGTTGCCGATACGTATCCATATTATGCTTCAGGATGCGGTATTCTCGGTTGACTAAGATGACAAAAACAATATCCAGGTCATGATGGGCCGCCGACCATAGGGACTGGATCGAGTACATGGCGGAGCCGTCGCCAGAAACCGCTAACACGGGCCGGTCCGGCTGCGCCAGTTTGGCGCCGATGGCACCTGCTATCCCTTGGCCAATGCCGCCTCCCCGGCCCGAAAGAAAATCGCCAGGTTTTGAGAAATCGAACGCTTGCGCCAAGTCTAGAGACGCCGTGATGGCTTCCTCTACTACTACGGCGTTGTCAGGAGTGCCGGCACTCAACTCCGCCATGACGCGCGGCATAGAAATGGGATCCCGGTTCCAGGCACGTTGCGTTCGCGTCTGATAGGCCGCGTGGGCCTCGACGCTTTGACTCGTGAGGGCCGTGTTGCGGGACTTGGCCTGAGCCTGATAGCTGGAATCAGCCTGTAGCGCCTGCGCCATCGCGCGCAACGTACTGGGGAGATGACCGACTAACCCCGCATCCAAGGGATGGTTATAGGCAAGCCGCGCCGGCGATTCCTCAATCTGTATCACCTTTGAACCGTCAGGGAAGGGTGCGCCTCGAGTGAACCAGACTTCCTCGAAAAATGGTCCTCCGATCAGCATGACGAGATCCGCGTCGTGGAGTGCCCCGCGAATTGCGGCCGCATCCACGGGCAATATATCTTTGGCGTTGGGATGCCGGTTGGGAAAGGCGGAGTGGTGACGGATGGCCTCGAACCAGACACCTGCACCCATGGCTTCCACCAGGGTAACCAGGTCATCGGTCGCGCCGGCGCGGGCGACATCGTCGCTGACCACGACAGCGGGGCTTTGCGCAGTTTTCACAACTTCTGTAACGGCCGCAATGCCTTCTAGGTCGGGGTGTGGCGCTGCGTACATTTGTTTCGAAGCGCCGGCGTAATTCTCGGTTTCTTGTTCCATGACATTGATGGGCAAGGCAACGAAAACCGGGCCCGCAGGAGCCTCATTTGCGACCTTGAAGGCTCGATGCATTACGGCGGCCATTTCGTCTGCCCGCTCTACCTGAACGGCCAATTTCGTCACGGGCGTTGCCATGGAGACGAGATCATGACCTAGCACCGGAGCCCGCAGACGCAGACGGTTATCCTGCTGGCCGGCAGTTACGATCATATGGGAATTAGCTTTTAAGGCGCTGTACATCATACCAATGCCATTGCCCAATCCCGGTGCCACATGCAAATTGACTACCGGCGTCTTGCCGCTGGCTTGGGCATAGAAGCTGGCGGCACCCACGGCGATGCCTTCATGCAAGGCGACGATGTATTCGATTTCGGGATAGTTTTGCAGACTATCCAACAGGGGACTTTCGGTGGTGCCAGGATTACCGAAAATCTTATCCACACCATGGGCCATGAGGCTGTCCATGAAGACCTGTCTTCCGCGCATATTCCTCTCCGTCGTTATGTCATTATACAATTCGTGTGTCGTGGCGGCCCCAATAGCGGTCCTTGATCAGGCGTTTGTACAGTTTGCCGTTTTCATGTCGGGGCAGTTGGGCGTCAAAATCGACGCTGCGTGGGCATTTGATGCTGGATAGATGTTCCCGGCAATAGGTGATGATTTCAGCCTCCAGTTCTGGTCCCGCATCCCTTGGATTTGCAGGCTGCACCACTGCCTTCACGGCTTCGCCAAATTCGATGTCCGGCACACCCACCACTGCCACATCCATTATCTTGGGATGACTAACCAGCAGATTTTCAATCTCCTGGGGATAAATATTCACGCCGCCTGAGATGATCATGAACGATTTTCGGTCGGTCAGGTACAGATAGCCCTCTTCGTCCAGGTATCCGACATCACCTAGGGTGGACCAGCCGCGTTCGTTGTGAGACTCCGCAGTGCGTTCGGGATCGTTATGGTAGGTAAACTCCGGTCCATCGGCGAAAAAAATCGAGCCGGGCTCGCCGATTGGCCGTACATCCCCGTCTTCATCGAGAATATGCACAGTACCGACCAGGGCGCGACCGACCGAGCCCGGGTGTGCCAACCATTCGTCTGAATTTATGGCGCAGAACCCATTACCTTCGGTGCCTGCATAATATTCATATAATACGGGGCCCAGCCATTTGATCATCGCCTGTTTGGTTTGAATGGGGCAGGGGGCCGCAGCATGGATGACCACTTGCAGATTAGACAGGTCGTACTTTGCCCGCACCTCATCAGGCAGTTTTAGCATGCGCACGAACATCGTGGGCACCCATTGGCTGTGGGTGACCTGGTATTGTTCAATCAGTTGCAGGGCACGTTCAGGGTCAAACCGTTCCATCACGATCGTTGTTGCGCCCTTGCGCAAAACACCCATGTTGAAGCGCAAAGGTGCCGAATGGTACAGCGGCGCGGGTGACAGATAGACGGTCCGCTCTGTCACGCCATATAGGGTTCCCAGAATATCCACTGGGCTGCGCGGCGTTCCCAAAGGCTCGCCGGTGATGGGAAGTTTAATCCCTTTTGGTCGCCCCGTGGTGCCGGACGAATACAACATGTCCGCGCCTTCAAATTCGTCGGCGATGGGCGTCTTGGGCAAAGGCGCAATGGCCTCTCCATAGGATTGATATCCTGCGATGGTCTCGCCCACCATTAGGCGTGTATCTGCGTCAGGCATCATTTCCACCAATTCCGCGGCCACCTCTGCCTTGGCTGCTGATGTGATGAAAACCTTGGCGTTGCAATCACAGACGATGAAATCCACCTCTTCCGCCGTCAGGTAGGAAGAGATACAGGTGTAATACAATCCTGCCCGGTGAGCGGACCAGCAAATCTTAAGATAATCACCGTTATTCTCCATGAATATGGCGATATTGTCGCCCATCTTAAGACCCAGGTTCCGGAATAGATGAGCCCCCTGGTTCGACGCCTCGTTTAATTCCCGATATGTAACCGTCTGGCCACTGTTAGCCATGACATAGGCCGTTTTGTAGGGGTTTTCGGCGGCGTAGATTCCGGGATGCATGGAGTATTCCTAAGATACGCTGGATCTAGTGCGGGGCAATTTAACACAGGCGCTAGAATTTGCAGCCAGTTACGGATGGCCAACTGGGAGGTATTCGGCTACTGCTCATCACATCAGGAACGTGTTAGGAGTATCAAATGAGCGGCCGTTGGTTTGAAGATTGCAAAGTTGGCGACCAAATAGTCTCGCCTGGCAAGACCATAACGGAGGCTGAGATAATTGATTGGGGCTTTCGGTTTGATCCGCAACCATTTCACATGGATAAGGAGGCTGCTGCCGAGCATATGTATGGCGGACTGATTGCCTCTGGTTGGATGTTGGGCACGTATAGTTTCCGCCTGTTCATGCTTGCTAATCCATGGGAGACAGCAGCCTCGCTCGGCTCTCCCGGCATGGATGAAGTTCGTTGGGTGCGCCCCGCCCGACCGGGGGATACCTTGCGCGTGGAGGTTACCATTACCGATACCCGCCCCTCCTCTAGTAAGCCGGATCGGGGAGTTGTTGGCTTGGGATGGCGCTTACTGGATCAAAATGATGATTTAATTATGTCCATGAAAACAATCCAGCTGCTTCGCTTCAGACCTGAATAATCGTTTTCTTGGGGATGATCATTTTTGCTCGTATATCTAAAAATAGGGCAGGGCATAGACAAACAATACTTAGGTAATTTCCAAGGCATACTGGTTTAAAGGTAGTTCCGTTAGCTTATGCAGGTGTAGGGCGTAGGATGCGCCGAAC
>CAXGCE010000112.1:0-6340 GCA_964007795.1 uncultured Alphaproteobacteria bacterium
CTGGGGCGACAAGATTATGTTCAACGGTTACGAGATGTGGAAACCGGATGCGGAACGCTGCACTCATTACCGCCTGACCAATGCCAAGGGATCTGCCTGTGGGCGCTGCATGAAGACTTGCCCCTTGAACAAGGTGGTGACCGCAGATGGTCCCTTGCTGGAACGGGTAGCGTCGTGGTGTGGTATCAACGCGAGATGGTTGAAACCCTTGTTAGTGCCTATTGCCGTCCGGCTGGACGACTTTTTGGGCAAGGGTAAACGCAACCCGGTCAAAAAATGGTGGTTCGATCTGGAGGTCGTGGATGACGTCTGCGTCGAACCTTTAAAGGGCGTCAGTCATCGAGACCTGGATTTGAGCCACAAGATAGATCCCTACAAACAAAATATGGCCTACTATCTGGCCAATATGATGCCCGTGCCTAACAACCTCAATTCCCAGCCCGTAGACCGCAAGGCCGCTGTAGCTATGGGCCAAGTTCTGGAAAGTCCAATCACGGCGGCTATCCGTGCCAACAAAGGTGAACCGGCACCGAAATTCAACACACCGACCCCAGCTGACCCCGGCGGCGTCACTGGCGAGGATGTCAAGCCGGCGGTATACGGAGATCCCAAGACCGAGAAAGCCGATGCTTAGCGCAGATGGCAGGACAACACCGTGGTCGGGGCTGAGTTCCTTTAGCTGGGCACTTCAGTCCGGTGGCGTGTGGCTCCGAGTAGGGGCAGCGGGTATGAAAGTGGCAGCCCGACGGTGGCTTAACCGGACTAGGAACATCCCGTTTTGTTTGCCTTGAGGTAATTGACAGGGCGTCTTAGTTGGGCCGCAATAGGGCATGGATCAGCTGAACCATTCGGAACCTGTAGCTCTCGCGAGGGCTTTGGCGAAGCCCCTTGCCAACGCGGCGGAAGAGATTGAGCGGACTCGCCGTATTCCCGAACCTTTGTTGACGCAACTGCACGACGCTGGTCTGTTCCGCATGTTGTTGCCAGAGGAATTGGGCGGCGGCGAGGTGGAACCAGGCATCTATGTCACGGTATTGGAAGAATTGGCCCGTCATGATGCTTCGGTTGCTTGGAACTTGTTCGTCGGCAATAGCGCTGCTTTAATTGCCCCCTATATGGACGAGAGCGCAGCGGCCAAGGTTTTTTCCAACTCACGCACGGTGGTCGCCTGGGGCCCACCGCATAAGGGGCTGGCAGAGGCCGCGGCGGGCGGCTACCGGGTCAGCGGAAGATGGGATTTCGCATCCGGCTGCAGACAAGCGAATTGGATGGGCGTTCATTGCCGGGTGAAGGAAGCGGACGGTAGTCTGCGCCTGAACTCTTCAGGCCACCCAACATTTCGCACTTTGCTATTTCCGGCGGATCAAGCCACATTGTACGATACTTGGGATACCATCGGCTTGCGTGGTACGGCGTCGGATTCCTACAGTGTTGAAAATATTTTCGTGCCGGAGGCATTTTCCGGCACTCGCGACGACCCTGCATTGCGGCGGAGAAGCGGCCCTCTATATGCATTTCCTCAGCAGACCCTGTATACGGTCGGCGTTGCCGCCGTCGCGCTCGGCATCGGTCGGGCCATGTTGTCTGCCTTCATGGATTTAGCGGCCGATAAAACACCACGCGGTCTGGCGCGGTTGGCTGACACACCCGGTATTCAGGCAGGCGTGGCAAAGGGAGAAGCGACACTTGCCTCGGCGCGGGCATATTTAATGGAAGCCCTGGCCGAGATTTTTGCCCGTGCTAGCGAGACGGAACCAATCGACGTTCCCGACCGGGCCCGGGTCCGGTTGGCCTCAACACACGCCATATTTGGGGCGGCTGAGGTGACGGACTGGGTTTACAAGGCAGCCGGTGTCAGCGCGATTTTTCCAGGTACGCCGTTCGAACGGCGGTTCAGGGATATGCATACCCTGACCCAGCAGATACAGGCTCGTGAAACTCATTTTGAGTCCGCGGGCAAGGTCTTATTAGGTCGCCCGCCGGAAATTTATTATTAAATGTCGGACACAGTTATTTTGGCGCCTACATGGCGCGCCAACTTCCTTGGTCTTCTGTTGGTTTTGCTGGGCGGACTGTTCATTACTACGTTGACTTGGGTCGTTCGCAGCGTGGCCGATGATATCAATCCATTGCAGGCGGGCTTCATGCGCTACGCCTTTGGGACTTTGTTGTTGTTGCCCATGGCATTCAAATTCAAAGCCACCGATTTGGCACCGCGTCTGGTTGGCGGTCACATCATTCGCAGCATCGTGCACGCTATCAGTGTGCTGCTATGGTTCTACGCCGTAACCAAAATTTCTTTGGCGGATCTGACGGCTTTAAGCTTTACGTCACCCGTATTTATCACCATTGGAGCGTTCTTGTTTCTGGGGGAAACCTTTAGCTATCGCCGGCTGGGCGGCATTGTCACCGCCTTCATCGGCGCCGTAATCATATTGCGGCCAGGGGTTGAGGCCATTTCGCTTGGCGCCATCGCAATATTGATTTCGGTACCTTTTCAAGCTGCCTCCACTCTGATCGGCAAGCACCTTGCGCCGCGGACGTCGACCTACGCCATGGTGTTTTACCTTTCCCTTTTTGTGACCTTGACCAGCCTGATACCAACCTTGTTCGTTTGGAATATGCCATCCCTGAATACCTGTGCCTTAACTTTTGGAGCAGCCGTTTTGGCTACTTGCGCGCATTTTTGCTGGACTAAATCATTCCAGATAGCCGATTTGTCTTTCACGCAACCGGGGATGTATTTCACGCTGATCTGGGCCGTCGCTATAGGTTTCTTTATTTACGATGAACGGCCCGATGTCTGGTCAGGGGCCGGAGCGGCGATTATTATCGTAGCCACGGCATATATCGCCGCGCGCGAACGACGAGCTAGCGTGGTGAAAGATGTGAGCGAGGGATCATGAACCTGCCCCTAGTCGTTGGGATTACTGGTGCCAGTGGCGTCATCTACGGCGTCGAAATCCTGCGTGCCCTGAAGACGCTGGAGGTGCCTACCCATTTGATTATAACCGAAGCTGGCGCCCGGACCCTAATTCTGGAAACCGAAATCGCCCTGGCCGAAATCAAAGCATTGGCTGACGTGGTACATTCTAACAGAGATATTGCCGCTTCCATTTCGTCTGGCTCTTTTTTGACGCGGGGTATGATCGTCGCGCCTTGTTCCATTAAAACGCTATCTTCGATCGCCAATTCCTATGACGCGGACTTAGTTGCTCGCGCGGCGGACGTAACTTTGAAGGAGAGGCGACCCTTAGTCCTCATGGTACGGGAAACACCTCTGCATAAAGGTCATTTGGACCTGATGGCACGGGCGGCGGATTATGGGGCGACAATTCTACCTCCCATGCCTGCCTTTTATCACAAGCCCCAGACCTTGCAGGACATTGTTGATCAGGGGGTCGCCCGAGCGCTGGACCAACTAGGCGTCACGCACGCGCTGTTTCCAAGATGGGATGACCAGAATACCTAGGTTTCGAAATCCGGCTCTGTCTACTGAACGCAGCTTGATAAAAATTGGAGAGATCATGGCATGCACAACACAGCGGCGCCTTCGAAGCGACCTGCGCGCAGGTCATCCAGAGCATGATTGGCATCCTGTAGGGCATAGGCGTGATTTATGGTTCTGACGGGGACCTTAGGGGCGATATTTAGGAAATCGATACCATCCCGGCGAGTTAAATTGGCTACCGAACAAACCTGCCGTTCGCCCCACAATAGCTCGTAGGGAAAAGAGGGTATATTGCTCATGTGAATCCCAGCACAAATGACCTTGCCGCCCTTGGCCACAGCAGATAAGGCGGTGGGAATTAGGCCGCCTACCGGGGCGAAAATGATGGCAGCATCAAGAGTTTCGGGTGGTGGCTGATCGCTGCCACCGGCCCAGATCGCGCCAAGACTGCGAGCGAAGTCCTGTCCCTTGCGATCGTCTAATCGGGTGAATGCATAAAGGTCCCGGCCCTGGTGTCGAGCGATTTGCGCCATGATGTGGGCCGCACTGCCAAATCCATACAAGCCGATCTTTCTCGCATCACCGACCATGGCGTAGGCCCGGTAGCCGATCAATCCTGCGCACATTAGCGGTGCTGCCGCGACGTCATCAAACCCAAAGGGTATGGGAAAGACATAGGCCGCATTGGCAACGATATATTCGGCGAAACCGCCGTCGTGGGTATAGCCTGTGAACGTTGGCCGATCGCACAAATTCTCTTTGCCGATTTGGCAGAAATGACATTGCCCGCAGGTTCCACCCAACCAGGGTACGCCCACACGTTCACCAACTTTCAAGTCGTTTGCCTGGCCACCGGTGCTTACAACTTCACCAATAACCTCGTGGCCGAGAATTAAAGGAAGTTTTGGTCTGGTCAATTCGCCATCTACAATATGAAGGTCGGTGCGGCAGACTGCGCAAGTCCTAACCTTGATCAAGACCTGGCCCTCTCTTGGGACGGGGCGCTTTACCACTTGCAGTCGCAATGGCTCGCCGGGCTGCTCCAAGACCATCGCTTGCATCGTCATGGCATTGCCAGGGGATTACTTTGGTCTAAATCCCTGTTAACCCGTGCATCTTCGGCTTCTGCGACAAGCCAGTCTCGGAATGCACGCACTTTTGGCCGCCGCTCCGCACCGGGCGGGTAGACTAGCCAATGAGAGAATGGAAGAGGCAGGCCGAGATCAAAAGGCCGAACCAGCCGGCCCGCTGCCAAATCGTCCGCTACCAGGGCGCGCCGGCCCAGAGCAACGCCTTGGCCCTCGATCGCCGCTTGCACCACCATGGTCCAGGGCGCCAAGGTCATGCCATGGCTGGGATCCACACCCTTGGCCCGGGCGGCTTGCAGCCACATGCGCCAGTCGGGCGTTACGTCATCCGGCATTGGCGTTCCATCATGCAACAAACGATGATGGCGCAATTGGTCCAAGCTATGCAGACCTTGTGGCCCATCCAGCAGGGTGGGGCTGCACACGGGAAATACTTCCTCTCCCAGCAGCCAAATCGCCTCCACACCGTCATATTGGCCCAGGCCAAAACGCACGGCACAGTCCATTTCATCATGATGAAAATCTATCAATTCCATGTTGGCGCTGATGCGGACCTCAATATCCGGGTGGGCTGCTTGAAATCGGTCCAAACGGGGAATAAGCCATTTGGAAGCAAATGACGGAGACGAGGAGAGATTCAAGGGCCCCCCGGACTGTGCCTGGCGTACCTCGGCGACGGCATTGTCCAATTGGTCGAACCCATCGCTTAATTTGGGCAGCAACAGTCGGCCATATTCAGTCAGGGCTAGTGCCCGGTTCATGCGGCGAAATAGATTAACGCTTAGTTGGCCTTCCAACCCCTTGATCTGCTGGCTGATTGCCGCTGGCGTAACGTTCAGTTCAATAGCCGCAGCCGAAACGCTCAAATGCCGCGCCGCGGACTCGAATGCGCGCAGACTGTTTAGCGAGGGCAAACGCCGGACCAAAGCGGCCTCCAAAAGCAATTCAGATTAGAAATTCTAAAACAACATATAGAAAGTCTCTATTGTTGATCCAATGATTTTTATATAAAAATTATATGTAACCTGAATAAACCTCAAACTCAGTTGTACAATTTGAGATAGAAATTCTAATTAGTTAGAAACGCCATCGATCCAAAGACGCAACGACCTGGCCGAAAGCAGGCCCCGCTGGCGGCCCGGTTGAGGCGCCCTGGAAGTTTCAGGGCGCCTCTTTTCTTTTTAAAATTTCATTTATATTTTTTTCAATCCTGAGGGCAGTACACTCTAAATCAACTACTCGGCCTACAGGAATTTGTTGCCTGATCAGCACCACACCGGTGACGGAGATAGCTGCCGAAATGTTGAAACGTTAAGTCAATATTATAGAGGGGCCAGTCAAAAGTATCGTCGTCCAAATCATAATTAATTGAGGATTGACAGGCGGGCATACAACTTAGTGCACGGCCTTGTCATGTCCCTCCCAATAGGGCTTTCGGAGCTCGGTCTTCAGGATCTTGCCCGCACCAGAAAGGGGTAGAGGTTCGCTGTGAAAATCTACCGATCTGGGGCATTTGAAACCAGCGATAAAGGTCTGGCAATGCTCGATAATGGTGGCTTCGTCAGCGGTCTGTCCATCATGGAGGCGGATTATGGCATGTACCTGTTCACCCCATTTGTCATGGGGAATGCCTATGACAGCGCATTCCGCTACAGCGCTATGTTGATAGATTACGTCCTCAACCTCCGCTGAATAAACATTTTCGCCGCCCGAAATGATCATATCTTTGACCCGGTCGACAATATAAATAAAACCTTCGTCGTCCATACGTGCTCCGTCGCCCGTGTGCAGCCACCCGTTG
>CAXGCE010000113.1:0-6285 GCA_964007795.1 uncultured Alphaproteobacteria bacterium
ATTTTATTATATTTTAAACTAACGGAAACATAGATTAACGGTCCCTAGGCACCACGCCGGCGCGCCGTCTCTACATGGTCGATCTGCCCATCATCGCGAACAACAATGCCATAATCACGTGCGGCAGCCTCGGAGCTAACCAGACCCAACCGCACATCCTCAGCAACTGCTATTTCATTCCGCGCCTTGGGATCACCAAAACCACCACCACCAGGCATCTCGACGATAAGGCGTTCCCCGGCAGGTATCGTCTGAAAACCCTTGTTGCGCAACTGATGGCCAGAAGCCAAGCGAATCCGCCCCGTCGCGCCGGCGCCGCCGCCGTCGCGGCCCCGTGCCGGAAACAGCACCCGTTCAAAACTAGCAAAAATGCCGAATGGTGCATCGTCACGACTAGTTATCTCCATGGTTTGACCCAGGCCGCCACGCATTTCACCTATTCCGCCAGAATCTTTCCGCAACTCCTTGCGCCAGACGACGATGGGGGTAATGGCTTCTGATATCTCTACCGGGACATTGCGCACACCGCTTGGATAGGGTGTCGCTGACAAGCCATCCAACATAGGCCGAGCGCCCGCGCCTCCACTATGAAAACTCATCAGCATAAAGGGCGTGACCTCCTCGTTAGACCCGCCGGCAATGCCGTGTCCGGCACCCAGCTTGATATTCCAAAGGTTGGAGGTGCCCTCCGCGGGCACTCGGTTGGGTAGCGCCTGATGTAAACAGCCAAATATAACGTCCGGAAGCATATGCCCGATGGTCGACCGCGCAACGACGGCGCAAGGGTGTGGCGCATTGACGATGGTGTGTTCGGGCGCTGATACAGTGATGGCACCGAGGGTACCGGCGTTGTTAGGAATTTTCGGAGCCACGACACATTTTACACCAAAAGCCGTGTAGGCCTCGGTGTAGCACATGGGGCAATTAATCCCAAAGTCGGAGGTGCCTGAGGTTCCACGGTAATCTACATGTATCTTGCCATTGGAAATAGCCAGCTCGGCGACCAAGTCTATCGGTTCCTCAAAACCGTCGATACGCATGGCATGAGACCAGCTTCCTTGGGGTAGTTCGTTGATGGCTGCCGTGATTGCCGTTTGGCTTCGTTCAATGATGTGTGAGCCCAGGGCATAAAGGTCGTCCAGGCCATATTCGTCCATCATGGCGAACAGGCGCCGCGCGCCGGTGTCGTTGCAAGCGGCAAGCGCATAGAGATCGCCTTCGACTTGGACCGGCTCACGCACATTAGCCCGGACAAGGTTTAACAGCCATTTGTTCATTTCACCGGCAACGGCCAAAGGCATGATGGGGACATTGAGGCCTTCATGATAGATTTGGCGTCCGTCTGGAGACATGCCCACACCGCCGATATCCACCACATGACTGGTACAAGCGAATAACGCCACCAAGACACCATTGCGAAAGGCCGGCGTCACTACGGTGAAATCGTGCAGGTGGCCGGTTCCTTTCCAGGGGTCGTTAGTAATGTAGATATCGCCGTCCTGCATTCTCTCGACCGGAAACGCCTCGATGAAATGCACGACGGCCCTAGCCATGGAGTTGATATGACCCGGCGTTCCGGTCACAGCCTGTGCCAGCATTAGTCCCTGCAGATCGAATACTCCGGCGGAGATATCCCCGGCTTCTCGGCTGGAGGTGCTAAAAGCCGTGCGCACCAAGGTCTGTGCCTGCTCTTCCACGACGGACAGTAGGCGGTCCCACATCACCTGGTAGCGGATTTGTTCCATGGTCACACTCGTCATTTGGCCGCTATCTCTCTCGTCATGACGATTTGGTCCCAACGGTTGATCGTCGCATTAAATCCGTTGGCCACGAGGGTCGTCGTCTCGTCCTCCACCAGCAGTGCTGGACCAGCAATTTGCGCGCCCGGCTGTAGATTGTTCCGACTGAAGACATTCGCACTGACCCATGTGCCCGTCGCCGGATCAAAAACGTTCCGTTGTCCCTCTATCTCAGGCACATGGTCGCCACCTTGCCCTACGTTTGTCTCCAAACTAGACCTGTCGGTCGACAGAGACAGTGTCCACGTCAACACTTCAACCCCCAGGTTCGGAATGGTGCGGCCAAACAGCGCCTTATAAGCATCGCCAAACCAGTCGGACATGGCACCGCCATCGTTGGTTTCAAGTGTCTTTACGGGGAACTTCACCATGATTTCGTGCCCCTGTCCCCGATATCGCATGAAAGCGCCGCGCTGCTCCACTAAGGTCTCGTCTGGAGCTCCTAGACGCACCACGGCCTCGGCCTCCTTCTGCATTTCGGCAAATATTTCATTGACCAAGTCCGGATCAAAGGCGTGCAAATCCATATAGCGGGTACGAACCACTTCATAGGAAATCTGCGCCCGCAGGAAACCAATCGCCGAACCGACGCCGGCCCTGTGAGGCACCAGAACCGTGTCAATACCCAGCTTCTCGGCCAAGCGGGCGGCATGCAATGGTGCGGCGCCGCCAAAGGCGACAAGGGCCCGGCCCACCATATTCTTGCCATTTTCAATGGCATGAACCCGCGCCGCATTGGCCATGTGTTCGTCCACGATTTCCGAAATACCAGCGGCAGCGAATTTACGCTCGATCGCCAGGGGTCCGCCGATATGTTGTTCGACTGCGCGGCCAGCACGTTCCGGCTCTAGTTTAACCTGACCGCCGGCAAATCGCGATGGTTCGATCCAACCCAGAACCGTATCAGCATCTGTCACGGTAGCATCTTCGCCGCCGTTGCCATAGCAGGCTGGGCCTGGTACCGAACCGGCGCTTTCCGGACCGACCTGGATGCGCTGCATGGTATCGACGCTGGCGATTGAACCACCGCCTGCTCCGATTTCCACCATATCGATCGCGGGGATGCGCAAGGGCAGACCACTGCCTTTCAAGAAACGGTGCATGCGGGCCACTTCGAGGGAACGAGCAATATGTGGTTCGAAATCATCAATCAATGTAATCTTGGCTGTGGTGCCGCCCATGTCGAATGACAGAACCCGATCCAGATCATTTTCTCTGGCTATGTCGCAGGCCAGGATAGCGCCACCCGCCGGACCAGACTCGACCAGACGGATTGGTAGAGCAGCGGCGGTTTCCACGGTAGTGACACCACCGCTCGACATCATCAACAATAAGGGAGAGGTGATCCCGATTTCCAGCAGACCCTTTTCTAAACGATTTAGATAGGTCGCCATCATGGGCTGCACGTAGGCGTTAGCACTAGCAGTCGACATTCGGTCGTATTCCCGAATCTCAGGACAAACATCCGAGGATAGGGTTATGGTGATATCAGGCAACGCCTGGACCAGGATCTCCCCGGCGCGAATTTCGTGTGCCGGATTGACGTAACTGTGCAGAAAACAGATTGCAATGGATTCGACTCCAGTTGCCCGCAAGTCATCAGCTAGCGACCACACCGCCACTTCATCCAGAGCCAGCAGGACCGATCCATCTGCCGCGATCCGCTCTGGCACCGAGAAGCGCCAGTCGCGAGTGACCAGGGGCTGGGGTCGCTCCATATACAGATCATATTGTTCGAAACGATGCTCGTATGCGATTTCGATAGAATCGCGAAAACCGTCCGTGGTAAGCAAAGCCGTTTGTGCGCCCTTGCGTTCGATCAAGGCGTTAGTTGCCAAGGTGGTGCCGTGAATGACCAAGTCCACATCCTCGGCCGCGACATCGGTACGTTCCAGGATGGTCCCTACACCTTGAAGAAACGCAATCTCCGGCGCATCAGGCGTGGTCAACAACTTGAAACAGTCCTGACCGCCCAGATGTTCCAAGACGACGTCCGTAAAAGTACCACCAACATCGATGGATAGTCGGGCTGCCTGTTTCATCTTTTCTCTGCCTTCAACCGCAAACATTCGGCAAAACCGTGGCGCAATGTATACCTATCTCTGTGTCAGCTTGAATTCGATGCGCCGATTTCGACGATTTGCGATTTCGCCGGACCGGGTATCGATAGCTTGGAATTCGCCAAAGCCCGTAGCTGCCAATCGATTGGCCGGCACCCCTTGTTCCACGAGGAATTTCACCACAGCAATTGCCCTTGCCGCTGACAATTCCCAATTCGAGGGGAATTGCACAGTTGCGATTGGAATTGTGTCAGTATGCCCATCGACACGCAAAACCCAATTAATTTCGGATGGGATCTGCTCGGAAATTTCAACTAACGTCGCGGCCAGCCGCGCGATTTGCTCCTGACCATCCCGCTCTAACAGCGCAGAGCCGGAAGCAAAAAGAACCTCGGATTGGAAAACAAATCTATCCCCAACAACCCGAACACCCCGGCGTTGACCAAGAACTTCCCGCAACCTGCCGAAAAATTCCGAACGATAGCGCGTCAGTTCCTGTACCTTGCTAGCCAGCGCCCGGTTCAACCGCCGGCCCAGATCGGAGATGGTGGCTTCGTTCTTTTTATCCTTGGCTTCAGAGGCCTCGAGCGCCGCGATCAATTGTTGAATTTCGCGCCGCAGAGCCTGAATTTGTTGGTTCAACAGTCCGACCTGAGATCTCTGCTCCTTGCTAAGGGCTTTCTCCGCCTTGTAGTCTTCTTCCAGGCGGGTATAGAGATCCAGCAACTCGGACAGACGGATTTCCCGCTCTTCAATTTCCTTTTGCGCCAATAATGTCCGTTCCTGTTGACTGGCCAATTCCGCTTGCAATGCTTTGCGGCGGTCCCGCAATCGGCCTAGCTCCGTCTCGCGGGTAGCAAGATTTTGCGACAGCTTACCAATCTGTGCTTCCAGGGTACCGCGAAGTTCACGGAGGGCCTCGATATCACGGCGTAGGCTCTCCAGTTCTAACAAGTGGCGCTGGCTGGCCTCCTTGCTGATCTGTGCACGGCTTTGCGCTGCTGCAAGGGCGTCCTCGGCCTGCCCGGCGCGGATAACCATCTGATGCAACTGGACCTGCAATTGATCACGGTCCGATGTGGTATTCTGCAGCGAAGAGGATAACTGCGCAATGTTCAGCCGAAGGTCTACATTGGCCTGGCGTTCCAGATTCAACAAATCAGCCAACTCCGCGACTTGGCGGTTCAGCCGATCCAACGCTTCATCCTTACCGGAAATTGCCTGAGTCAATAACACCTGGGCTAGGACAAAAACCACCAACAGGAAAATTATGACTAGCAACAAGGTGGCTAAGGCATCGACAAAGCCGGGCCAAATATTGGCCGCACCGGCAGTACTATCGCGGCGTCTGACCATCGCGGGTCAAGTGCTACTCATCGGTCATCCGCCAAAGCGGCAATGGTACGTGCAAGCAGCTTGATTTCACTACGTAGTTCGGTGACAGTCTGATTTCGGCCCTCGCTCAATTCTTCCAACAGACGTACGACATAATTATCCAGGTTGCGCAGATGCCCGCGACTTACTTCGTCCAGACCCACCTGTTGTTTTTCCAGATGATTGTTCAAGCTCTGCAAGACAGGCCGGATTTCCATCTGGTTCTCGGCCAATTTCACCATCAGGCCCTGTTCCGCCTTCATCTGGTCGGTCAAGATGGACAATTTGTCGACCAACGCCATCAAAGTATTCTGCCCTGAGCCGCGGCTTTCTTCGGACCGGGCGATGGTCCTCTGCAGATTTTCTAGACTATCGGCGGTTTGTTCCAAAAGAGCCTGGACATAGGCGGGAACCGACTGGTCGCCGTCAGCCAGGGAGCTACCAGATGATAGCCGCGTATAACTAGACAGCCACTCTTCAAGATCGTTGTAAAACCGGTTCTGTGCCTGGCTCGCCTGCAATTCCAAAAACCCTAGAACTAGACTACCAGCTAAACCAAACAGTGAGGAAGAAAATGCGATCGCCATGCCGTTGAGGGGCGACCGCAGGCCGTCCTTGAGATCCGAAAAAATCGAGGCAAAATCGCCGGCCGCCAGCGATAGGCTGCCAATCGTCTTACCCACCGAGCCCACGGTCTCCAACAGGCCCCAAAATGTACCCAACAGGCCCAGAAATATAAGCAAACCAATCAGATACCGGGACAAATCTCGGCTTTCATCCAGGCGGGAATGAATGGAATCCAACATGGAACGCATGGATAATGCCGACAGGGACATCCGCCCCGCAGTTCTTTCTCCCAGCATAGTGGCCATAGGTGCCAATAGCTTGGGCTCCATCTGTACGGATAAACCTGGGTCGGATCGGCGGAATGTTTCAACCCATTCAACCTCAGGCCGCAGCATCATGACCTGACGGAAAGCGTAGAGAACACCGAAGGCCAGAGTGGCCAGTATCATGCCATTCAGGACAGCATTTGCCTGAAACGCCTGGAT
>CAXGCE010000114.1:0-6283 GCA_964007795.1 uncultured Alphaproteobacteria bacterium
AATCTGGAACGCGCATCACCGCCAGCACTGGACCAAAAATTTCTTCCTTATATATATCCATATCGGTCTCTACTTCGTCAAATAAACATCCACCGAGAAAGAAACCATCTTCGTAGCCCTGTAGTTTTGCTTGACGGCCATCAACGACCAATTTCGCACCTTGTGCGACTCCCGCATCAACTAGAGTCTTGATCCTTTCGAGAGCTGCCTTACTAACGATCGGACCCATTTCTGCCTCGGGATCCGTATAGGGTCCAATCTTCAGTCCACTAACCCGAGGCGCCAATTTCTCAACCAGTGGTTGCGCTGATTCACCAACGGCTACCGCCACAGATACAGCCATGCAACGTTCCCCTGCCGAGCCATAACCAGCACCGATCAGAGCATCGGTGGCTTGCTCCATGTCCGCATCAGGCATGACGATCAGGTGGTTCTTGGCGCCGCCCATAGCCTGTACACGTTTGCCAAATTGGGCGGAGCGTTCGTAGACATAGTTGGCAATGGGCGTTGAGCCGACAAAGCTGATGGCCTTCACATCAACATCCTCGATCAGAGTATCCACAGCCAGCTTGTCGCCATTGACTACATTCAATATCCCCGGTGGTGCCCCTGCCTCCATCATTAACTCGCCCAGACGCAACGGTAGGGAGGGGTCTTTTTCCGACGGCTTAAGAATAAAGCAGTTGCCACAGGCGATGGCCACCGGGAACATCCACATGGGCACCATGGCGGGAAAATTAAATGGCGTGATGCCGGCTACCACACCCAAGGGCTGACGGATGGAATAGAGATCGATGCCCCCTGCCACGTTGCCGGAATATTCGCCTTTCAACAGCTGTGGGATGCCGCAAGCAAATTCTACTACCTCTAAACCCCGGGTGATGGATCCCGCAGCGTCGGTCTTCACCTTGCCATGCTCGATCGACACGGTTTCGGACAACTCGTCCATATTTTTTTCAAGTAATTCCTTAAACCGGAACATAACCCGCGCCCGATTAGAGGGAGACGTCATGGCCCATTCGGGGAAGGCCTTGAGGGAGGATTCGATGGTGGTTCTCACCTCCTCGGCCGTGGCCAAGGGCAGTTCGGAAATCTGCTTCCCAGTGGAGGCGTTGTAGACAGGGCTAAAACGACCGCTGGTGCCGTTGACGTGCTCGCCATGAATGAAGTGGCTAAGTTGCTGCATCTTGCTCCTATTTATAAATAAGATCCTAATCCCGAACAACGCCAATGGTGGCACAGGACTGCAGGGCGCAGAAACATTTGATTTCTCGGGCAATCATAGCCTGGCGCCGGACACTATTTGCCTAGAATTCCGTAACGATTTACTGAAACCCCGCAGCCCGCCACAAAGTTTGCCCAACTGCCGTCTGCGTGCCTTGAGTGGTACGGTTAGAACGATATACATGAATGGCTACAGTTCCTTCACGCGGGTGTCGAGAATGCCAAGACGGGGCCGGAACCTAGCAGTTTCGAGAGCGGCTTAACAGTGTGGAATAGAGAGGAGCAGCTAAATTATTAAGTATGAGTTCACACGACCCGTTAGTACGAAAGATATGCTGAGCGAAATTACGGTTAGTAACTGTATTTGCAATTGTCGCTCCACCGCCATTTCACCAAATTGGCATAACAAAATCTGGGGTATGAATTGCCGACATATAGTTCATAGGAAATCTTTTTGACACTATTTTGAGACTAGCTTGGAAAATATCAATTAGCTAACGCACTGTATTTATTCCATTTTTTGTTGATATGAAGGCCGATTATTGGATGTTACAAACGCCCAAATGCATCTCTCTGTCGTCTCGCTGTTTTACCCTTTGATACAAAAATCTTGAAACATTTTCCAATGTTGTAGGTACATACAAGATTGTCGAAACTGCTGTATTTTCCAAATCTGCTCCGTCGGAATGTTCGCGAATTCTACATGACTGGTTTGTGCGACCTTGTCTATTTTGTTCTGGGTTAACTCAGGTCAGAACTCAGATATTTCATCTGGCATGACGCGGGTTAGAGCCGAACGCGGGTTTATTGACCGTTGCGCCGATTTGCCTTCCCCCGCTTGCCGCGCTATCAAAACCTGGACGGTTTGAAGACGGGAGTATGGCGTGATGGCGACGGACAAGTCGGGCTGGGTTGTAGGCAAGGTGCTGGCGGAACAGGCGCGGACACGGGGGGAAAAGCCGTTTATCCAGTTGGAAAACGGGCATATGCACACCTACGGCGAGGCGCACGTTATGGGCAACCGGGTAGGCAACGGCTATGCGGCCATCGGCATCGCGTTCGGCGACAATGTAGCGGTAATGTTAAACAACCGGCTGGAGTATTTGTGGTCCTGGTTCGGGCTCAGCCGAATTGGCGGTGTACTAGTGGGCATAAACACCGCCCTCAAAGGCACCTTCCTGACCCACGTCTTGACGAATACCCAGGCCCGCGTGGGGGTGTTCGAGCCGGAGTTTCTGCCCTGGCTCGCGGATATTGAGGATGATGTGGTTGACATGGCCGTGGTCTATGTGCCGGGCGATGTCTATGACACTGATAATTTGCCCGCTTTCAAACGCATTGAGGTAAGAAATTTCGACGAAATCTTGAGTGGTCCCCCGGACGAAATACCATCCAAGGTGACATACCGCGATATTGGCATGATCATGTTCACCTCCGGCACCACAGGACCATCCAAGGGCGCCTTAATGCCCCACGGGCACCTATACCTTTTCGGCCACGCTATGGAAACGCACCTCGGGTTAACCGAGGATGATCATTACTACATTTGCATGCCTCTCTTTCATGCTCAAGCCATCATGATGCAGTTCTTTGCGACCTTGATTGCCGGCGGCAGCGCCGTATTGGCAAAGCAATTCCGTGCCACGACCTGGATCGACGACATCCGCGAACACGAATGTACGGTGACGAACTTGTTGGGTGTGATGAATGATTTTGTCCTGCGCCAGCCGGCCAAGAACACGGATACGGACAACAAGCTACGCATTGTCTCCGCCGTGCCGGTGACGGACGAGACCCTAGAAAACCTGCGAACACGCTTCGCCGTCCCCAAGTTCAACGAACTCTTCGGCATGACAGAGTGCAATCTGCCCGTGGTCCGGCCCCTGGATGCTCCCGATGAAGCTGGCTGTTCCGGAAAGGTGTGGGATGAATTTTTCGAAGTCATCATAGCTGACCCGGAAACGGATGAGGAACTACCCCGCAACGAAGTGGGAGAAATTTTGGTGCGGCCGAAGGAACCTTACTGTTTTATGGCCGGCTACAATGATATGCCCGAACGCACGGTGGAAACCTGGCGCAATTTCTGGTTTCACACTGGCGATGCGGGCCGCATGGATGACCGTGGCTATCTTTGGTACATCGACCGTATCAAGGACACGATCCGGAGACGCGGGGAAAATATTTCATCATTTGAAGTAGAGGCCGTGTTCTTGGACCATGAGGCAGTGAAAGAGTGCGCCGCTGTCGCAGTAAAGGCAGAGATGGGCGGCGAGGACGAAGTGTTGCTCTGCATCATTCTCGAGGAGAGTGCAGAACGCCCCGCGCCCGAGGCGCTGCTGGATTATGCCACCCCTCTTATGCCCTATTTCGCCGTACCCCGTTTTATTGATTTCGTGGAAGAAATTCCCACCACGCCCACCGCTAAAATTCAAAAAAACAAACTGCGCGAACGCGGCCTGTCGGCCAACGCCTGGGACCGTGAAGCCTCCGGTTACAAGGTCAGCAGAGGATAATGGACAAGCCCGCTGCCCGTACGCCACCCGCGCTGCTTGAGGAACTTGCGGCGCGGCAACCAAATCATGAATGTGTCATTGATGGCGAGCGGCGGTGGAGCTATGCACAATTGCAAGCAGAAGCTCATTCCGTCGCCGCTGGACTGTATGACTTAGGCGTCCGCCGTGGTCATCGGGTGGCAATCCTGATGGGCAACCGGGCGGAATGGCTATCAAGTTATTTTGCCATTCTGGGCCTTGGCGCCGAAGCTGTAGCGCTCAATACCTGGTTGACCCCTAACGAACAGGCCTATCAGTTGAATCATGCCGAGGTGACCACCCTGATCCTAGCGGACAGGTTCAAGGAACGGGATGTTTTATCGGAACTGGACGAGATGCATGCCATTGGTTTACCCAACCTGAAGCAAGTGATTGCTTTGGGCGATCGCGTCCCAGCGGACGTCTTTGCCTTTGCCGATTTGAAGGGTGAAATAAAACCTGGGTTCTGGGGAACCGCCAGAGAAGACGATGTCGCCTGCATCCTCTACACATCTGGCTCCACCGCCCGTCCCAAGGGCGTGCCCCTGAAGCATGGTGGTCTGATTGACAATATGTGGGAAATCGGTGAGCGCATGCACCTGACCCCGGAAGATCGCCTGTGGTTTGGCATCTCTCTGTTCTGGTCCTTCGGTTGTGTTAATGCACTTTTCACCCTGTTATCCCATGGTGGCACAATAGTGTTGCAACACCATTTTGACCCCGGCGAGGCCTTGGGCCTGATCGAGAAAGAGCGCTGTACCGTATTTTACGGCACGCCAAACATTGCCCTCGCCCTTGCCGAACATCCGGCACGAAACGGACATGACCTGTCCACCTTGCGTACCGGAGCCGCCATCGGTACTCCGGAGCAAATGCAGATGATTGTGGATCTCGGCGCCCATGAGATCTGCAATGTCTATGGCCTGACCGAAGGGTACGCCAACTCCGCGGTGACAGACGCCAAGGCTCCACTAGAACGCCGTCTCTCGGCGAGCGGGCCCCCTCTAGACGGCGTCGAACTCAAAATACTTGACCTGAAAACCGGAGAGCCATTGCCACGAGGAGAGGTCGGTGAAATTGCTATCAAGGGCCGGGTCACGCCGGGCTATCTGAAGGACGCAGCAGCCACTGCGCAAAGTCACGGCGATGACGGTTTTTTTCTGACTGGCGATCTAGGTCTGCTAGACGACTCGGGCTGGGTCCATTTTCGGGGTCGGCGCAAAGAACTCATCAAATCCGGCGGCATAAATATCGCACCGGCAGAAATAGAGTCAGTATTGCGGGAGCATTCTGCAGTAGATTCAGCTTTTGTAACCGGCCTACCTGATGAACGTTTAGACGAGGCTATCGGCGCTGTAATCGTCACTCGACCCGGGCATGAAATTTCTGCCAAAACCTTAACGCAGCATTGCCGGCAAGTTCTAGCGGCCTATAAAGTGCCGCATCAATTTACATTCATCGAAGCAAACCAGTTGCCAATGACGTCAACCGAAAAACTGCAACGCAACCGTCTCCATGAATTGTTCGAAAAGGTCGGAATGATTGAGGAGATTAGCGCTAGCTAAAAATTATTTATTGCGGATCAGAAAACGGCCGTCGGCCTCACGAGTGAGATAACCAGGTCTTTTAACCTATTTGACATGGCACCTGTGTGGAGAAATTCTACAGTTGTGCATCAAATATACTTTTCTTCTCATCGCACCTAGGGACCGAGTAAAAAATAATCCAAACGAACCGGACTTCATAATTACCCACCAATACTCATTTGTAATTGGCCGAACGCTTTTCCTGAAATGCCGCGACGCCCTCGGCAAAATCAGGGCTGGCACGCACCCGGTCACCGAGAACCTGCTCCAACTCCTCGCGGGGATAGTTCAACTCATGGTCCGTAGCACTGATTTGCTCCTTCACTGCCTGTACCGCCATGGGACTGTTGGCGGAAATTCTTTCAGCCATCTTTATGGCCCAAGGCATCAGCTCGGCACGGGGCAGAACCTGGTTAACCAGACCAATGCGCGCTGCTTTTGTTGCATCAATTAACTGGCCCGCCAAAATCAGCTCCATAGCATGGACGTGGCCGATCTGTTGGCGCAGACGCAAGGCAGCCCCACCAAAGGGATAGACGCCCCACCGTACTTCCGGCAACCCAAAACGGGCTTCGGGCGCAGTGGCGCGGATATCAGTGGACAGCAACAACTCCACTCCCCCACCGGCGCAGTCGCCGTTGACGGCGGCAATGATGGGCTTGCGGTAGACGCCATATTTCAACAGGCCCTGGTGGATCATCTTCGACAACTCTGGTCCGGCGGAAAGATCACCTGTCAGATCCGCTCCGGCGCAGAACGATTGTTCCCCCGCTCCCGTCAGGATGATACAGCGGTACGGGCCGTCCTGCAGCCGCAGCCATAATTCCCCCAGGTCACGCAGATCAGAACGGCTGAGGGCGTTGCGCTTTGCTTGATTGTCCATAGTGATGATGGCGATGTGGGGGCTATGATCCTGTACATTCAAAGTCATTAGTTGATCTC
>CAXGCE010000115.1:0-6261 GCA_964007795.1 uncultured Alphaproteobacteria bacterium
AGGCTGATGCCGAAGCTCGAGGCAAGAAAAGGGGGATCGGGCTATCAGCTTACATCGAAGCCTGTGGCGTTGCCCCATCAGCAGCTGTTGGCCAGTTGGGCGGTGGCGTTGGACTATGGGAATCGGCGCAAGTGCGTTTCAACCCTACGGGCGGGGTCACGGTCTTTACTGGCACGCATTCTCATGGACAAGGACACGAGACGGCTTTCGCGCAATTGATCACCGAACGCCTTGGCGTGCCGTTTGAGCAGGTCGAGGTGGTGCACGGAGATACCGATAAGGGTCAGTTCGGCATGGGCACTTATGGTTCTCGCTCGCTGCCAGTGGGCGGTGTTGCCATTGCCAACGCCTGTGACAAGATTATTGCCAAGGGCAAGAAGATAGCGGCCCATACCCTGGAAGCTGCTGAGGAAGATATCGAGTTTGGTGACGGTAATTTTACGGTTGCTGGCACTGACAAGGCCATGAATATAGCGGAAGTGGCGTTCACGGCCTATGTCCCGCACAACTACCCAGAAGGGGTTGAGCCAGGATTAGATGAAATTGCCTTCTTCGATCCCTTGAACTTCTCCTTTCCTGCCGGCGCCCATGTCTGCGAGGTGGAGGTAGACCCGGAAACGGGCACCGTGGAAATCGTCCGCTACACGGCGGTAGATGACTTCGGTACTCTGGTCAATCCTATGATTGTGGAGGGGCAGGTCCATGGCGGCCTGGCCCATGGCATAGGTCAGGCTCTGCTGGAGGGCTGTGTCTACGATGAAGACAGCGGGCAGTTGGTTACTGGATCGTTCATGGATTATTGCATGCCCCGAGCCGACGATCTGCCGTCCTTCGATGTGGATTATACATCCACTGTACCAGAACATAATCCCCTAGGGGTTAAGGGTTGTGGCGAGGCGGGCGCCATTGCAGCGCCGCCGGCGGTGATCAACGCCATTGCCAACGCCTTGGGTGTGAAACATGTAGAAATGCCGGCCACGCCGGAGGCTGTGTGGCGCGCCGCGCAGTCGGTAAGCTAGGCCAGGGAGGATAGATAGATGTACGACTTTAACTTCCAATCAGCTTCTAGCATTGATGATGCAGCGGCCAGACTTTCGGCGGCAGACGACGGCACAGTTATGGCTGGAGGTCAAACTCTGATCCCGGTTCTGAAACAGCGACTGGCCAAACCATCTGACGTGATATCCTTGGCCGGCGCCGGCCTGTCAGGCATCAACAACAGTGGGGACAGTGTCACCATTGGCGCCATGACTACCCATTCCGAGGTCGCAGCCTCGACAGATGTGCCAGCGGTATTGCGTTCCGTTGCCGAGGGTATCGGCGATGCGCAGGTGCGTAATCGAGGCACCTTGGGTGGCTCTCTCGCTAATAATGATCCGGCGGCAGATTACCCGGCCGCAGCCTTGGGCCTGGGAGCGACGATCACCACTAATCAGCGTGACATCGCGGCCGATGATTTCTTCACCGGCATGTTTGAGACGGCCCTGAATGATGGCGAGATCATTAAGTCCGTCACTTTCCCCAATGCCACTAAGGCGGCCTACGCCAAGTTTCCCAATCCGGCATCCAGGTATGCGCTGGTTGGCGTATTCGTCGCGCAGGCGGCAGACGGCGTGCGTGTCGCGGTCACGGGTGCTACGGATCACGCCCATCGGGGTCCACTACTGGAGAAGGCGCTTTCCGACAACTGGTCACCGGATGCTTTGGACGGCGTGACACTTCCGGTCGAGCGCATGAATAGCGACATCCATGGCAGTGCGGAATACCGAGCCCATTTGGTAATTGTTATGGGCAAGCGGGCGGTCGCTGCCGCTGGCTAGACAAATACGAAGTTCAAGATTGGCGGAGAGGTTCATGCCTCTCCGCCTTTTCTTTGCTTGCAAAACCACCTAGGTTGCGCCCCATGAACACCGCTATTCCCACTGATATCGATGCCACATTGGCTCTATTGGGCCAGGGCAACTACATCGCCGACCGCAGTTTAGCGACGACTTTATATTTGGCCCTAAAAATGGGACGGCCGCTATTTCTGGAAGGGGAGGCTGGTGTAGGCAAAACGGAGGTCGCCAAGGTCTTGTCGGAGACCTTGGCGCGCCCCCTGGTGCGCCTGCAATGCTACGAAGGACTGGATGTTTCTTCCGCTGTATACGAATGGAACTATGCCCGTCAGATGATTGAGATCCGTATGGCCGAGGCCACGGGTAGCGTGGATCGAGAGCGCTTGGGGCGAGACATCTTCCGTGATGAATTTTTGATCAAAAGACCGCTGTTGCAGGCCTTGGAAACCAACCGAGGTGTCGCGCCTGTTCTGTTAATTGACGAGTTGGACCGCACGGATGAGGCGTTCGAAGCCTACTTGCTGGAGGTGCTGTCCGACTTTCAAATCACCATCCCGGAAATCGGCACCATTGCCGCGCAACAGCCACCCATTGTTATTATTACGTCAAACCGCACGCGAGAAATTCATGACGCCCTGAAACGACGGTGTCTTTACTACTGGGTTGACTACCCGAATGCCGAGCGAGAATTGACAATTCTGCGCAGTAAGGTGCCCGGTTGCGAAGAAATTTTGAGCCGCCAGGTCGTGGAGTTTATTCAGCGCCTGCGGGAGCATGACCTGTTCAAATTACCAGGCATTGCAGAAACCATTGACTGGGCTACTGCGCTGACCGAGTTGAACAAGGTTGTCCTGGAGCCAGAAACCGTCGATAGCACCTTGGGGACGTTGTTGAAATACCAGGATGATATCCTGAAAATTCAGGGTAGCGAGGCAGCGTTGATCCTCGAGGATGTAAAGCGCGAGATTGCGGTGTCGGTCTCTTGAACGACAAGAGCTTGGAAGACAGCAATCGCCTGGCGGAAAACATCATGCACTTCGCCAGGGTGCTGCGCGCCGCTGGTTTGCCCGTCGGGCCGGGTCGGGCGTTAGAGGGGGTGCGAGCCGTCATCACAGCAGGTGTTGGCAGGCGGGAGGATTTTTACTGGACGCTGTTTGCCGTCTTTGTGAATCGACAAGACCATTGCGACCTGTTCGATCAGGCCTTCCATGTCTTTTGGCGCAATCCAAGAATTTTGGAACGCTTGCTGCACGACTTGATGCCCCAGGTTCAGGTGGAAGTTGATCCGGACCGGAACGAGGCCATCTCGCGCCGCATTGCCGAGGCATTGGCCAAGGGAGAGGGCGCAGAAGAGCCAGAGCTGCAGATGGCAGAAGAGGTTGAGTTTGACGCCGCTCTGACCTATTCCTCCCGGGAAGTGCTGCAGGAGATGGATTTTGAGGCCATGAGTACAGAAGAAGTCGCTCAGGCCCGTGCCGTCATCGCACGGATGCGCTTGCCAATCATGGCGGTGCCAACGCGGCGTTTTGCGGCTGATCGACATGGCCGACGGGTTGATATGAGGGCCTCCCTTCGGGCAGCGCTGCGAAATGACGGCGCGCCATTACGGCATCGCTCGCCGAAACATCGTCATCCGCCGCTAGTCGTCCTGTGCGACATTTCTGGCTCTATGAGTCGTTACAGCCGAATGTCCTTGCACTTCATGCATGCTATTACCAACGACCGGGACCGGGTCCATACCTTTGTATTTGGGACGCGCCTGACTAATATTACTCGCCATCTGAGACACAGGGATGTGGACTTGGCCCTAGAGAAAGTTTCATGCGGGGTCGACGACTGGTCTGGCGGTACCCGTATTGGTCATTGCTTGCATGAATTCAACGTCCATTGGTCTCGCCGGGTATTGGGCCAGGGGGCGGTGGTGTTAATGATTTCCGACGGCTTGGACCGGGACGCGGGCGAAGGGATTGGCAGGGAAATCGAGCGCCTGCACAAATCATGCCGGCACCTAATCTGGCTGAACCCCCTATTGCGCTATGATGGGTTCGAACCCAAATCGAAAGGTATCAAGGCCTTGTTGCCCCATGTGGACGATTTCCGCACGGTGCATAATCTTGCTAGTCTTAGGGACCTGGCAGAAGCTTTGAGCCGGCCACAATCTAGACGTTTGGAAGCAGCGTAATGATGACGAGTTCTGGCGAAATGGTTGAACACGATAAGGTTCTGGAAAAGGCGGCAGAATGGAAAGCGGCGGGCAAGGGCGTAGCCCTGGCGACGGTGGTTGCCACTTGGGGCTCCTCCCCACGCCCGGTGGGTAGCCAATTAGTGGTAGAGGATAGCGGCGACTTTGTCGGTTCCGTCTCGGGTGGCTGCATTGAGGGTGCCGTTGTGACCGAAGCGCGCAAGAGTATCGCGGACGGCCAAACCCGTTTGATCGACTATGGCATCTCCGACGAAACCGCGTGGCAAGTCGGATTGGCTTGTGGCGGCAAGTGCGAAGTATTCATAGAGCCTGTCGAATGAAAACGGATATTCTCGGGCAGTTATTGACCGATCGTGCAGCCAAGCGCCAGGTTGTTGTAGCCACCGACTTGACCAATGGCGATGGCCAGTTGATCTATCCTGCCGAAAGCGATGCAACTAACGAACTGAATATCGCCGCCAGGCAGGTCATGTTGGCGGACAAAAGTGGCGTGGTTGAATTAGCCGACGGGCGCAAGTTATTCTTGCATGTCCATAATCCGCCACTGCGAATGCTGGTCGTGGGCGCCGTGCATATCGCCCAGCCCCTATCGCAAATGGCGGTCCTGGCCGGATATGACGTGTCCATCGTCGATCCTCGGCGCGAATTCGCTTCTGTTGACAGGTTCCCCGGCATTAATCTCATCGACGCCTGGCCCGATGACGGCGTTGACCAGTTCGCGCCTGACCGTCGTTCGGCTATCGTCACGCTGACCCATGACCCCAAGCTGGACGACCCTGCACTGATCAAGGTGCTACGATCGGATGCCTTTTATATCGGCTGTCTAGGTTCCACGCGGACACATGGTAAGCGCCTGGAACGTTTAGCGGTGGAAGGCTTTGGCGAGAGCGAATTCGTCCGTATCCACGGTCCAGTGGGATTGGATATCGGTGCGAAGTCCCCGGCCGAGATCGCCGTTTCCATCATGGGCGAAATCATCGAGGCCCTGCGCCGGCCAAATTGGGCCGAGGCTAAGGCTGTGGAATGATCTTTGGCGCTACGCCCCTGGCCGATGCGGACGGAGCCGTGCTAGCCCATTCCGTGACTGCAAATGGTGTGCGCATGAAAAAGGGCCGTCGCCTGAGCAAGGATGATTTGGATGTTTTGGCCAAGGCCGGCATCGTGGAGGTCGTTGCTGCGCGTCTGGAGGCCGGTGATGTGGACGAGGATACGGCTGCAAATACCATCGCCCGGGCTTGCCAAGGTGCGGGCGCCAGTCTCCAGGCTGCCTTCACAGGCCGTTGCAATCTCTACGCAGATACTCCTGGTGTCTTGGTGATCGACAAGGAACGGGTCGACGCCATGAACCGCATTCATGAAGCCGTCACACTCTCTACCCTGGCGCCATATGAGGCGGTAGAGGAGGGGCAAATGCTGGCTACCATAAAGATCATTCCTTTCGCAGCCCCGCAGGAGGCAGTAGATCGTGCGGTCGAAATCGCGTCCGATACATCACCTCTCGTGGCCCTTGCCCCCTATAGGCCGCGTCGAGCCGGATTGATCATGACTACTTTGCCAGGCACCAAGGATAGGATTTTAAACAAGACGGCGGATGTCTTAGGGGCACGGCTGGTGGCGTTGGGCAGCAATTTGGTGGATCAACGGCGTTGTGCTCATGAAAGTGCTGAAATTGCCAAGTCTGTGGCGGCGCAATTAACACAGGGTCTTGATCCGATCTTGATATTCGGCGCCTCGGCTATTACTGACCGGCGGGATGAGGTGCCTAGCGGCATTGTTGCTGCAGGTGGAGAAGTACTGCATTTCGGCATGCCGGTGGATCCGGGCAATCTGCTGTTACTAGCTAAACATGGTGAGGTATCGGTGATTGGCCTTCCTGGCTGCGCCCGTTCGCCAAAACTGAATGGTTTTGATTGGGTTCTGCAGCGATTGCTGGCGGATCGGCTCGTGGGCAGAGATCAGATCATGGCGATGGGAGCTGGCGGTTTGCTTAAGGAAATACCTTCGCGCCCACAAATTCGAACTGGAAGTGCGGCTGACGTGCCTAAAGCGCCTCGTATCGCAGCAATCATACTGGCCGCCGGACAGTCGCGCCGCATGGGTCCAGACAACAAACTGCTGGCAGAGATCGATGGCAAAGTCATGCTAGCACGGGTGGTCGAGGCTGCTAAAGCGTCTCAAGTTGTTGATATCAGCGCCGTGACCGGACATGAAGCGGACCGA
>CAXGCE010000116.1:0-6233 GCA_964007795.1 uncultured Alphaproteobacteria bacterium
TTCATAGAGAGATAGGCACTTCCGACGAATTCGCGTTGTTAAAATTTCATTCCTCGCCGATATGGGTGCGAAAATTTGTGAAACGGCTGAAATAAGGCTTATCCATTATAGAATGCTCTGCCCTTGCGGCGTAGCCACAGGCGGATCAGGTGGCGTTTGCGCTCCGGCTCGGGCCAGTCCGCGAAGGCCGTGCGGGCGTGACCAATTGTCTTGTTGTTGATAATCTGTATCTGGCCAGGCTGAAAATTGAATTCCTTCATCATCTCTGGTTGGGTCATAATAGCTTCCAGGGCTGTGATCGCTGCGGAGGACTCCTCGTCAATTTCCTGGCCCGCAAGTTCATAGCCTTGGATCACCATACGCTTTGATAACCGTCCTAGTAGCTGTGTTCCGTCCCAGGTGAATAGAGGGTGGCGGATGACCTTCACGTCGCCAGGGGCATGTTCACGTTGCCGGTCAAAGATGTAGTTTTGATACAGGCGCGCCAACAGCTTGGGGCAATTTGCTCGCATATAGTTATGAACTGCATGAAAACTAACTAGTTGGCTAACACCACCTTTCATGGCCGTATTTATGCATAACAGGGCCACATAGTCCGGTGGGCAGAGGTTATAGCTGTTGTCTGTATGCAGGTTCTGGCTAGCGCTCGTGATATCCGGGCGAACCCCGTTGCCGGGCTGTTTCCCAGAGTCGCGCACATCGTACAGCATCTTACCGTCCCAGCTCTGCGCTACCGGCCTATCAATCATAGAGGCAAGTAACCAATACAGCGCTGTTGCTGTTTGCGTTTCCAGGAGCTCCAGGGGCAGCCGGTCAATTATGGCGAACCCGGGTCCGTGATCCAGTTGTTCCTCTACGGACGCCATCAAGGACTTGCAACATGTTAGATCAAAATCATCGGGACGGAGGCACAGGATAGGTAAAGGGTTTGATGTCAGCTCGTCTGCCAATTCAAGCAATTCCCCACGGCAATTTTCGTCGAGTGGTACCAAACCGGTGGCGTCCGGCAAATCGGTCACCGTCCAGGCCTGTGGCAAAGGGATGTCATGGTCCAAAATCGTCAGCATAATGAACGCAATTTAGTCCTTTTGCTATAAATCCGATAGACCATATACGCAATGGGCTATACTGATGCCATGGCGCATACATCAATGAAACAGGTTCGAAGCAAATTCGAGCAATCCTTAGCAGCCGCTGAACAGGCTACCTGGGTCCCAGTCCCCATTGCGCGTCCGGAAAAAGGTGAGGGAGGTAAAGCCTTTGAATTGGTATCGGAATATCAACCTGCCGGCGACCAGCCGGAAGCGATTGCCGAATTGGTTGCGGGAGTGGAAGGGGGCGAACGGGACCAAGTACTGTTGGGCGTCACAGGTTCTGGCAAGACCTACACTATGGCCCAGGTCATTCAGCGGACACAAATGCCAGCCCTTGTCTTGGCCCATAACAAGACACTAGCTGCTCAGCTCTATGGCGAGATGAAGGGATTTTTCCCTAACAACGCCGTGGAATATTTTGTTTCTTACTACGACTACTACCAACCCGAAGCCTATGTGCCTCGCACCGATACCTATATCGAGAAAGAGGCGCATATAAACCAGCAAATTGACCGCATGCGTCATGCCGCTACCCGTGCGCTACTGGAACGGGATGATGTGATCATCGTTGCCTCAGTCTCATGCATTTACGGTATCGGCTCGGTTGAGACCTATTCCAAGATGACATTGGACCTGAAGGTGGGTTCGGCCTTGGACCGCAATGCCCTTTTGAAGCGATTTGTCGATTTACAATATCGCCGTAACGACAATTTCTTCGGCCGAGGTACGTTCCGGGTGCGGGGTGATTCTGTAGAACTTTGGCCGGCTCATTTGGAGGATCGTGCCTGGCGTTTTTGTCTGTTTGGCGACGAGTTGGAAGAGATTGTAGAGTTCGATCCCCTGACCGGCCAGCGTACGGATGCGCTAAAGAAAACCCGCGTCTACGCCAATAGCCACTACGTCACGCCCCGGCCCACCCTGCAACAGGCCATGAAGGGTATTAAGGTGGAACTGGCCGAGCGTTTGGACATTCTGCGACAGAATGGAATGTTGCTGGAAGCGGAGCGCTTGGAACAGCGGATCAGCCTAGATCTAGAGATGATGGACGCGGCTGGTTTCTGTCCCGGCATCGAGAACTATTCCCGTTACCTGACGGGCCGTAATCCAGGAGAGCCACCCCCCACCTTGTTCGAATATCTCCCTGAGAATGCTTTGGTTATCCTGGATGAAAGTCATGTCACTGTACCGCAACTTGGGGGGATGTTCCGGGGTGATTTTCGGCGCAAGTGGACCCTGTCAGAATTCGGATTCCGTCTGCCGTCCTGCGTTGATAACCGGCCGCTGAAGTTCGCGGAATGGGAGGTCATGCGGCCGCAAAGCATCTTCGTCTCCGCTACCCCAGGTAAGTGGGAGTTAGAACGCACCGGTGGCGTCTTTACCGAACAGGTGATCCGCCCCACGGGCTTGATCGACCCAACTTGTATAGTCCGCCCGGTGGAACTTCAGGTGGACGATTTGATCGCCGAATGCCGGGATGTTGCTTCCGCCAACGGCCGGGTGCTGGTCACCACCTTGACCAAGCGTATGGCCGAGGATCTAACGGAATATATGCACGAGGCGGGCTTGAAGGTCCGCTATATGCATTCAGATATTGATACCCTGGAGCGGATCGAAATTATCCGCGATCTGCGCCTAGGTGTGTTCGATATTCTCGTAGGCATAAATCTCCTTCGCGAGGGGCTGGATATCCCCGAATGCTCTTTGGTTGCCATATTGGATGCGGACAAGGAAGGGTTCCTGCGCTCTACCACCTCGTTGGTGCAGACCATTGGCCGAGCAGCACGTAACGTGGACGGTCGAGTGATCTTGTATGCGGACAATATGACTAACAGCTTGACCCAAGCCCTAGAAGAAACCGAACGCCGGCGCCAGAAACAGAAGGCCTATAACGCCAAGCACAATATTACCCCAGCATCGGTGAAGAAAAACATAGCCGACATTTTGGAATCTATTTACGAAGGCGACCATGTCACCGTGGATACTGGCGATGACGAGCGCAATAACCTAATCGGCCATAACCTCAAAAATTATATGGAAGATTTAGAAAAACGTATGCGTGCAGCTGCCGCTGATCTGGAATTTGAAGAAGCTGCCCGCCTGCGTGACGAACTGCGCCGGCTGGAACAAATGGAGCTGGAGGAGCTAAACGGCGAGGGTGGGAAGAAATTTACTGGGCCGGGCGGCAGGTCCACTGACGGCGCTGCTCCTGGCATTGCAGCTACTCGCCGCAAACGCGGTGAGGGCCGTGCGCCAAAAACCATCACAACTTCTATAACGCCGGAAATGCTAGACGCTGCCCGCGTGCCCAAGGGCCGGTCTTCTGGCGGCCGGGCAGGTACACGAGCGACAAAATTCCGCAAACGGCGGAGTTAGTGTTGAATTGGTTTGCAGCTTTTTCAGATTAACTGGCGCGCCTTAAATAGATGATTGATGCCGGAGGGTCGGTTCAGCACAGACCTACCTCTGGAATTGGGGCGCTGATGTTGGTGGATTTCAGATTGTCGACATGCAGCAGTCATACGACACCCTCCACTTCATCCTCGAGACAAAGTTCTTCATATGGCATTGCTATGTTGAATAACTGTATTTGTGTCGAAGGATCCTTGGGCCAGCAGGGAAAGGACATGATCGCCGTTGGGTCGTCCGACCAGTGTAATAATAAAAGGAAAGACCAAATGGGAACCAGTGGCATGTATTACCAGACGAGATTACTGGGCGGGACGCTGACTCCGTTCCTTGGCCGTGGCTAAATCCAATTAGTTCAGGTCCATCAGATTGAAGACTATGGCGTTACACAATATCTTAGCGTTCCCTGGGATATGACCGACACTCCGGAATTCACCTTCAGAGTGGATACCATCGACGACAGTTTTCTGATATCCTCAATCCATACAGTAGAGCGCTTGGATCAATCACCTTGTTGCGCCAGCTAACCAAAATCTGGACAAAAATGATTTATTCAATTTTATTTTCGCCAAATTTTGGATTTTGGACACTCCTTACATCGGCTTGAACAAAACTTTGAAAGATCTATGCGTTAACAAATAATTGTCTATCTCTGGGAGATTGAAATGCGGATTTCCCCTCTTGGGCTTGATCACTTGGTTGTGCGTGTCGCCGATTTGGACCGCTCCCTTAGATTTTACTGCGATATTTTAGGTTGTAACCTTGACCGCCGTCGGGACGACCTGGGTCTTTATCATCTGCGAACCGGCCAAGCGCAAATCGATCTGGTGACCTTAGACGGAGAGTTGGGTAGGAAATTTGGCGCACCAAATCCAGATGGCCCCAATGTGGATCATTTTTGTATACGCATCGAACCCTTTGATGGCCCCGCGCTGGTGCACTATCTTTGTGGCCACGGTCTGGAGCCCAGCGAGGTTGTCAATCGATTTGGTGCAGAAGGGGAGGGACCTTCCTTATATGTCGAAGACCCTGACGGAAACACGGTCGAACTAAAAGGGCCGGCAGTCACCAAAAAGATGATGAACCGGAGGAAAGGTAAATGAAGATTGGAACGGATATCAGTGTTCTCGCAGAACCCGGACGATCGGATGCCGCGGTGCTGGCGGAACATTTGTCTTTGGGCGACCTGGCAGAACCCCTGGGCTTCGACAGCTTGTTCGGGTTAGAGCATCATTTCACTGGCTATTCCATGTCACCGGCGCCCTTGCAACTGTTGACTTATTATGCGGGACGGACAAAGCGCATTACCTTGGGTACCTGCGTCATCGTACTGCCCTGGCAGGATCCAATCCGCGTGGCGGAGCAAATCGCTTATCTAGATTTGCTGTGTGGTGGCCGCTGTCTATTCGGATTTGGCCGAGGGGCGGCATCAGCCGAATATGCCGGTTTCCGCGTGTCTATGGAAGAAGCGCGGCCGCGTTTTGCCGAAGCTGCGCAACTAATTACGAAGGCCCTGCGCGACGAGGTGTTTGACTGGGATGGCGAATTCTACAAGATTCCTAAAATGTCCATTCGGCCGCGGCCAATGTCCAATCCAGAGCAGCGCTTCTATGCTTCTTCGGTTAGCCCTGAATCAGCCGAGATAATGGCAAAATTAGGTTTTGGCATGATGGTGATCATGCAAAACGAATGGACAAAGGCGGCCAAGGATATTGAAAGTTTCCGCACGATCGCCCGATCCGTTGGCCATGAACCAAAACCACCACTGATACTGACTAATGTCTCCGTTGCAGAAAGTCGTTCGGAAGCGTTCGAGCGGGGAGAACAGTACTTAGGCGCGAAGTGGGATTCCATTGACAACCATTATAAATTTTCCGACGGCCACCTGGCAACGGTGAAGGGATATGAATCTTACGGCAAGATGGCCAAGACCTATTCCAAGATGAAGGATCCTGAAGCCCGCAAGAAGATGACGAAATTCTATGTCAAAATCCAAATCGTTGGCACGCCAGATGACTGTATCCAACAAATTTCTGAACTGAGGCACTTGACCGGCACCGACCATATTGTGTGCGATTTCTCCTATGGCGGCATGCCCCACGAGCAAGGGGAGTTGAATATGCGGCTGTTTGCTTCTGAGGTCATGCCCACCTTGCAGCGTGACGCCGCATTCAAAAAGTCTATTGATCAGCCCCAGGTCAAGGAGCCGCAGGCCGAGGATATCTTTGTGCCGGCATGAAGGAAACGCGTCAGTGACCTTTTCCATAATTGGCTATTGTACTGAGACCAGCGCTGTTGGCGGGTCCATTTGCACCTCGAACATGGCAGTGGCGGCCGCTGCATTCGTTTGGCCTACGGCTAGAACGCCTTTCTGTCGCAACACCGTACCGATCCACGCTTGGGTGACGTCGGCCGGACCATTCTGAATGGATGCAGTAGCGCAAAAGAAGCCCTGCAAGCGGTAGTGGACAGCGGGGCGGAGTTCGACTGGCGCCAGCTAGCTGCCCTTGGCCCGCACGGTAATTGCGCCGTCTATTATGGCAAGGAAATCTATTCCGTTTACAATCACTCCGCCGGCAGAAATTGTTTAGCGATAGGCAATATTCTCGAAAACAAGCATGTGACAGAAGGTATGCGGGAGGCGTTCGAAACCGCGAAGGTCGCACTTTTCCGAGCGTCTTTTGCTGTCTTTAGAAGCAGCTGCCGTGCGGGTGGGGGGATTTAATTTTCCCC
>CAXGCE010000117.1:0-6222 GCA_964007795.1 uncultured Alphaproteobacteria bacterium
TTTCAGATAACCCACGAACATAGGTGCTCCTCGCACTTCCAATAGTCCCTCCTCGCCGTAATCTGCACTAGTGCCGTCACGCCGTTGAACCCTGACTTCCGTATGTGGCAGGGGTGCGCCGTCAGATGTCCAGACCTTTTCGTCCGAATCGTTGGGATCACAGATGGTGGAGGCGGCGCATTCTGTCATGCCCCAGCCCGACAAAACCTTGAAAGAAAAATTTGCCGCTGCTTTTTGCACCAGGGCTGGTGGAATAGGAGCGCCGGCGGATGCAAAGGTATGCAGCTTGGATAAATCGAAATCCTGTACGTTCGGCATCTCGACGATGTCGCTGAGGAATGGCGTCGCTCCCATGGTGAAGGTGCAGCCGTGCTTCTGCATCAGCTCGACCCCTACCGGGGCATCCCATCGGTCGAGCAAAACCACCTCAGCCCCCAGCATGATGGGCTGCAGGATGGCGTATAAAAATCCGGTTTGGTGGGCCAGGGGGGATGCCATGAAGATCTTGTCATTCTGCTTGAGATCGAGATGTTCAATCCAACTGCCCAAATGGCCATAAGTGCTGTTGGCGGTGTGCATGACGCCCTTAGGCTGTCCAGTCGTGCCGGAAGTATAAATTACTTCGTTAACATCGTTGGGGCCAGGTCGACGTGCTGCAAGGGTTTCGTCGGCGCCAGCACGGTCTTCCAACGCCTCCGTCAGCAGGGCTGTCGCGAAATCATCCGAACCCTTACCGTCGATATAGAAAATATGCGCTAGATGGGGCAGTTCGCCACGAATGCCCTCCATCATAGGTTTATATTCAAACCCACGGAAACGATCAGGTGCAATCATCATCTTGCTTTCGGCAAAACCGAGCATGTAGGTCAATTCCCGTTCGCGGAATATAGGCATCAGCGGGTTGGTGATGGCCCCAATACGGGCACAGGCCAGGTGCATTGCGATGAATTGCCACCAATTGGGTAATTGCAGGGAGACGACATCGCCAACCTCGATACCGTAATTGATCAGGGCCAGGCCCAGGCGACGAGACAGCCGGTCCAGTTGGCCGTAGCTAATCGATGTGCTTTGTCCGGTTTCACCATTGTAGTCAGTGATCGCCGGAAGTTCCGGATCTTGGGCTAAGGTGGCATCCAGGTAATCCAAAATGATTTTGTTTGGCCAAGCGCCTACACCGACCATTGTGTCAATTCGTTCCTGGGTCAACATTACGCCAAGGTCCATACGATCCTCCCATTTCACAAGTATCTTAGGATGTCATACAATTTGCGGCCAGACTAACCGCACCAAGTCCCATAGCGGATGTCCGGAAAGCCGTGTGCGCATGATGCTAATTGGATATTGAAGACTGCAACGCCTATTTTCTTTGATCTGCCCTGCTGCTTGCGGAATTTAACGAATTCTACCATAACAAAGGACAGTATTTGAGGTCCGCTTAATAGACGTGGTAACTCAGGAAAATAAAATATGGCGCCCATTGAATTGCATTTCTGGCCCACCCCCAATGGCTGGAAAATCGCTATCATGCTGGAAGAATGCGAACTGCCATATGACCTCAATTGGGTCGATTTATCGCAAAAGGCACAGTTCAAATCTTCCTTCCTGGCGTTGTCGCCCAACGGCCGCATGCCCGCCATCCTGGACCCTGATGGCCCGGATAACGACGCTATTTCGATCTTTGAATCTGGCGCAATACTGCAGTATCTGGGCAACAAGACGGGCCGCTTTTATCCAATCGGGCAACGCCAGCGCAGCGATGTTGAACAGTGGCTATTTTGGCAGATGGCGGGATTGGGTCCCATGGCCGGTCAGGCGGCGCACTTCCGCAATTACAAGGCTGATAAAATTGACTACGCCATTAAACGCTACACCGATGAAGTTATCCGGTTGTACGATGTTATGAACACCCAGTTGGTGGACCGGGACTTTTTAGCCCGGAACTATTCCATTGCCGATATGGCCTGCTGGCCTTGGATTCGCGGCTACAAGGCCTATGGCATAGATCTGAAGGAATTCAGTCATTTGCGGGCCTGGTTCAAGCGCGTCGGCGCTCGGCCGGCTGTTGAACGTGCCGCGAATATAGGCAAGGATCAGTTCAAAGCCTTGCAGGCTGGGGCCCAATCTTCCATTTAGGTATTTACTTTCGCTAGGTTCCAAAATGTCGAATTCTACGCCGCCACCCCCTATTGAAGGTTACACCATTTATGATCCGATTGACCCTTTCGAAAATGACGCCGGGCCGTTTTATTGGCGCTTACTGAATGATGGAAGCCATCATTTTGTCTTGCGGACGGAGGAACGTCACGCTAATGCGCACGGATTAATCCATGGCGGCCTGATGATGACCATGGCGGATCTGACCATGGCGGTTACCGCCAAAGGGGACCCAGACGATGTCTACGTCACAGTTTCGTTCAATTCCGAATTCGTCGCCTCCGGTCATGCAGGTGACCTCGTCGAGGCCCGCGGCGAGCTGGTGCGGCGTACGGGCAGCATGGCTTTTGTCCGAGGGAATATCCATGTAGGAGAGAGAACCCTGTTCGTTTGCAGCGGGGTCATGAAACGGGTGGGCAAGCACGCCGCCTTGGAAAAGGATTAATGTCATCATAGCCCAACCGAAGCATAGTGCCTGGCAACGATTTCGGCGGCTGTTGCGTCTGCGTCTCATTATTCCGGTCCTGCGCTCGCCCGAGGCGGCTGATTACACTGCGCGTGGAGTATTCGTCGGACTATTGGTGGCTCTGACGCCGACGGTGGGCTTGCAAATGCTTATTGTAGCGGGCGTATGGGCCATGGTGCGTGTGTTGCGTCCGTCTTGGGACTTTAACGTAGTGATCGGGATGATCTGGACCTGGCTGACCAACGTGTTCACAGCACCTCCCATTTACTACGCCTTTTTGATCACTGGCGAAGGTATGCTGGGCCGGTGGGGTGAAACGGGTGGCTATGCCATATTCCAGCAACGCTTGGTTAAGCTGCTGCAAACCGACGTCACGTTCTTGGAGTCACTATTGATCTATGTGGTGGGAATTTTCGAGGCGTGGGGCATGCCCATGATGATAGGTTGTGTGCCCTGGGCCATCGGCGGCGCTTTCCTGGGGTATTGGTGGAGCCTACGATTAATCCATCGTTTTCAGAACCGGCGTCGGGGCCAGAATATTCGTTGAAGCACTTTGCCAGAACTCACGAACCAATAATGCGGAGTCGATACAGCCACATGCACGCCGTGCGCGGCGCCCCGCCTACAACCCTCAATGAGTCGGTTGACGGCAAATTGGCCTCTTAAGTTAGCTTAATTTTAGTAACGCACAACGAAACGCCAATCTGTTAAAAAATTTGCTAAAATTGAAGTTTGCGTAGGTAGAAAAAACGCCTATTTTGCTCCGACTTTGGCGGTCTCTTAACTGGCCGGAGCGTCCTCTTTTTTTTGGGGCTAATCTCGAACACAATGAAGGGCGCGTCAATGGTAGTCAATCGGCCTCAATCCCTGGCGCTCAAGCCAGCCAATGAAGAACAAAGCCCCAATGACCATTTCAAGATCCGGGATGGTGTGCTTTTTGCTGGCACGCACGTGTTGCTGGATATGTGGGGAGCGGGCCGACTAGACGATCCCGAACATTTGGGAGCCGCTATAAAGGCGGCCGCGGATGCGGCACAAGCAACGTTGTTACACATCCATTTGCATCAATTCTCGCCCCAGGGCGGTGTTTCCGGCGTGGCCGTGCTGGCGGAGAGCCATATTTCGACGCATACTTGGCCGGAACATGGTTTTGCCGCCTTCGATATTTTCATGTGTGGCGACGCGGAACCGCTAAAGGCGGCAGAGGCCTTGCGCCGGGCACTACGGCCTAGCCGAATTGAATTGACTGAGCAGCGCCGCGGCATTCTGGAAAATCGGACATGATCGGTAGGCCGGTCAATCCGTCTGTGTTTGCCCGTCAATAGCGAACATGGCTCACAAGAGCCCCAATTCTTTCAGTTCTGCTGCCATCTCAGGAGGTGGGCCATTGCGGCTGTTTGGGTCAGAAAGTCGGTTCTGCAATTCGGGCGGCAAGTCGGGGGCGGCGTCCTTGGGCTCCAGATAGCGCCAGCCCTGATGCGGGCGACGGGCGCGCAACTCAGTCCGCACCAAATCCTGACCTAGAACAAGGCCACAATGTTTGCCCTCTTCATCGTCGTGCAATTCATCAAGGCGCACGATGGCCTGCCGAACGCGGATGAAGCCCTTGATGATCCAATAAAGGGATCCGCCGTTCAGAAGCTCCCTGTCCCGTCGCGGGCGGTGGCGGGTGCGATGAATGGATTCCAACGGTTCCCCCCGTTTCTGAGCGCGGGCACGGCGGTTGGCCTGAAGGGTCTCCAATTGGTCAATGGAATTGATACCAACACAAAGTTTAACAAGATGTACGATCATGGCAGCCAGCCTAGCAGGCGCCACCAAAGATAATCCAGGGGAACCAAAATTAAAACCGTAACCGCAAGCAAAAAAAGGCATAATTTGTTGCCTTTGCCCATGGGCACGCCGCCCAGTTGCATGGCGATGACTAGGGGTGGCGTCTGATAGGGCAGAATCACCGTTGTATAGCCGACCACCGTCAGCATCAGCACCGTCTCCACCGGCAGGGTTGCCGCCTCAGCCATGGAGCTCGCTAGGGGTGTCAGAATTGCTGGGGAGCCGGGCTGAGTGACGAACATGGCTAGTAGGCTTGACAACCCTGCGATGGCGGCGAAGTTCCAAGCATCTTGGCCTGGTGACAGCCGAATCAACGGAATAACTGTTTGCGCCAAAAAATCACCGACGCCGCCATGAGCGACGAGGGCGCCAAGACCCAGAACGCCGGCAAGATAGAATAGCGAGCCGAATTTTACCTTCTCTTCCATATCCTGGGGACTAACAATGCCGACGAACGGCATAATTATTATTCCGGCGACGCCAAGCGCGACCCAGGCTGGCGAGATATGATGAAGGAAATCCGTCATCCAAACCGTAAGGGCCAACAGCAGTAATAAGGCCATGGTACGTTCCCGTCGCGCCATGGCGTGGGGGCTTTCGGCTACCGCCACCTCTGTTTTCGCGTTGTCTTCTGGAAACAGCCAGATGATCAGTGCAGCGATTGTGATCGCTTTAAGGGCACCCAAAATGGGAAAATGCAGCAGCAACCAGGTGCCGTATGTGGGTCGAATATCATACAGAGTTTCGGCGGCGCCAATAACGACCATAGCGGGCACTGTGGCGGACATGATGGCGAAGCCTGGGATCATGGTGCCGAAGGAAATCGCTAGGACCATGCCGGCACGACCGTTGCTGCCTAGGCGGTAACCGAAACCGTCCGCCATTGCCAGTACAATTGGCAATAGGATCATCAATCGTCCCAAGGTTGACGGCATCAAAAAGGCCATGGTGACCGCCACGACCATGATGCCGGCGATAATGCCTGCATAACTACTGCCGAAACGGATCCGTACGTGATAGGCTAACCGTTCGGCCAGGCCGGTACTGCTAATACCAGCACCGATAACTAGGCCGCCAAACACCATCCAAAATCCCGCCGACTGAAACCCGGAGAAAATCACACTAGCCGGCGCCAGCGCGAACAACATGGCGATGGCGAAAAACACAATGGATGTTATGAATTCTGGCACGACGCCGGTTGCGAACAAAACAATCGTAGCCAGAGCAAGGGCGCCGGTCCACGCGGTGTCTGATGTCAGGCCGTCGGCATAGATCTCTGGGGGCACAAGCGCTAGGGTCAAGGCCAGAATTAGGCCCAGTCCGGCGATCCAATTGGATGGTTTCATCTATGCCTTCTCACGCGGCCGGCTGTAACGACTATTCCGCCATGTCTATATCCGCCGTGCTACACTGCGCCGATGTCAGATACAATACCAACCGCGCTGGAGGATCCTGACCCTTCGTCTGCTGGCTTCAATCCATCCCGTCTAACCGCCGCCGTGAGCTTTGCCAAAAGCAACGAAATTGGTTGGTCCCGTAATATTGATGACCAACTGGGCAAGGGTGAATTTGAACCGCCTCCCTGGAATGAAGTTCTGGGTCCGACCAAGCCGCGCGGTGGTCCCGCTGGCATGATCCTGAGACACGGTACGGTTGCGGCTACTTGGGGTGATTTGGCACGGGCAGATATGACGTTCTCGGTGGCCAAAAGCTACCTGGCCATCCTAGCTGGCCTGGCGTTGAAGGATGGTTTAATTGGGGATGTCCAT
>CAXGCE010000118.1:0-6213 GCA_964007795.1 uncultured Alphaproteobacteria bacterium
TAAAGCCAGCGGAGACCTGTTTGTCGAAGTCAGCTCGCCGCTGCAAAGCGATTAATCCTTAGTATCGCGCCAGCGGTAATACCAACTCAAAGTACGGGCCAGGGGCACTACCAGGTCATGCATGGGCATGGGTTTCAAGGGTGATGCCGGCAAGGCCAGTTCTCTGGCCGGTTTGTCCAAAGCCCGTTCAGCCATCATGCGACCTACGGCCGTGCCCAGGGCTATGCCCCGGCCGCTATAGCCCAGCGCCGCGATCATGCCCCCGGCGAGTTCATAATAGCGTGGCAAGCGCTCCGGCGTCATGGCGATGATGCCCTCCCAGAAAAACTCTATTTGTGGATTTTCAATCTGAGGAAAGGCCGTGTTCAGGCGTTTGATGGTAGACGCCGTCATCCGGCCACGGGCACCAGCGGTAAATACTGGAGCAGACGTCGTAACGATGCGGCCAAACCGATCCTTGCGAAACGCCCAAAGCGCCTGCCGCGTATCGGACAGACCATGGTTTTTCGGCAAGACCGACTTCGAGACGTTGTCACTCATGGGAGCCGTTGCCAAATGGCTGGATCGCAGCGGCACTATGGTCTGTCGGAGATTTGGAAATAAGTCACCTGTATACCCGTTGGTGGCAAGGATCACTTTCTCTGCCAAAACTGCACCTCCAGCTAGTTTTAGGCGCCATTTGTCGCCCTGGCGGACGACGGACTGCACAGGACTATCTCCATGCACCGCCGCACCCGCTGTTTGGGCCGCCCTTGCCAGTCCCCGGCAATAGCTCAACGGCTGTATATGGCCGCCCGCACGATGCATCCACCCACCGTGATAAATAGGGCTCCCCGTCAACTCAGTTGCCTCGTCCGCGTCGAAAATCTCCACTGGTGCACCACGGGCAGCCCACTGGTCATGCTTTTTCTGCACACCACGCATGCGCGAGGCACGGTGGGCCGGCTGCAACCAGCCATTTTGTACGGCATCGCAATCAATCTCGTGTTTTCTGATCAAGTCGAAAACTAAATCAGCCGAACCTGCTACCATGTCGTTCAATCGTTCGCCCTGCTCCGGGCCAAATGTCGCTACCGCATCATCGGGATTGTGCTTGCTATAGACGGGAATAACCTGGCCATTGTTGCGGCCGGAAGCGCCGAATCCAGGCGGCCCTGCTTCTAGCAGAACCGTTTTAGCACCCCCCTCAGCCAAATGCAGCGCAGCTGACAATCCGGTAAATCCACCACCCACCACGGCGATATCCGCTTTGCGCTCTCCTTGCAGGGAAGGGCATTCCGGCCCCGGTGTGGCGGTATGGGTCCAGAGATTTGATTGGGGATCGGCGGGGTGCATGCGAAACTCCTGCACGACTATTCCAGACCTGGTCTGCCGACCTCGCGGGGATTGACCCCCTTGGCATGTTGACTCTTTCGTTTGCGGTCTAAGGTTCTGGCCGCATCGAAAAGCAGCGCCAGAAGACCTAAGCCACCACAAACTCCTTGCAGGATCACGGTTGTCAAGAAATACCAATACAAGCCCATTTCTGGTACTAACAAGCACAAGGGGGCGATGAAAAAACCGTTGGTCATGACACTGTCATTCCAGGTTTTCGCAGTATTCAGTAATGGCCCTGGCCGATAGCTGGCTGGCCCTGACTGCGACTCCATCCATAACCGGAAGAACTGCAAACGGTTGGAGATCAAATCGTTGTAGGTATAGACAATTGCAGCGGCCGCACCGGCCACGAGAGGCCAGGCAATTTCTTCCTGCCGCCAAAGACCAATTCCAGCGGCGAATGGCACAATGGCATAAAAAAGCCTGTCCGCCGCGCCATCGTAGAATTTGCCCCAATAGCTGGTGTCATCGCCAAGGCGCGCCAGATTGCCATCGATACAGTCAGTTATGAAACAAAAATAATACACCACAGCCGATAGCCATACGACGACCGGTGACCCAAAACCCAAAAGAATGGCTGCCAGTATCGTTAGCATTAGCCGCAACGTGGTCATCTGGTTTGCCGTCCAACCCTGATTAAAGAAAAATGGCGTCAGGGCATTGCCAATTGGACGGCCAATATGGCGCACGACGGCCATGTTTCGGACCTGGTTGTTGAATGAGGCTTCAACATCGGCGCGGCTGATGGGCTGGCGCATGGCCTTATTTCGGCTCTTGTCCACTTCAAGCCGTAACGGCCAACCGGCCATTGATGACATAATCGAGGATCTGTACCACTTGTTCTGGCGTTTCTGCCGTGGCCATGGCGGCGCCATCCACTTCCTTGAGCGCATGTCGCAAAGCCGGGTCATGCAAAGTGATGATGGATTTTCCCATAGCAGCGGCATAGCCGGCATCAAAGGCGGCGTTCCATTGTTTGTACTTGTCGCCAAATCGCACCACTACGATATCCGCTCGCTCAATCAAGGTCCGCGTACGTATGGCGTTGACTTTGGCACCCTTGTGATCGTGCCAGAATGCTTGATCCTCACGGCCAAGGATAGCGACGCCGCAGTCGTCGGAGGAAGCATGGTCAGTCACAGGCGAATTGAATTCGATGGCTAGTCCAGCCTTTGTTGCACCATCAATGATCCGCTCCCGCCAATCGGTATGAATTTCACCCGAAAGATATACATTCCAAATCTTCTGGCTCATCACCTACTCCTCATCTTCTCTTTCCAATCTCATTGCTCCAATGTGCCTGTCAACTGTGCACGTTGCGAGACCTCAAGCCAATTTCCGTCAGGATCCCGGACAAAGGAAAAACGCGTCGTAGTGCCAATAGTACGAGGTACCTCGCCCTCCCGACCCCCACGCGCCAGAATGCCGGCATGTTCCGCATCGCACTTGTGGATTTGAACAGTTGTGTAACGATAACCTGACGCACTCTTTTCGTCAGGCGTAGGTTGGACCGTGCCGTCCTGAACCAGCAACAGAACCGTATCTCCAGCAAAAATCGTGTCGTTATCGCCCTGCTGGAACTGCAAGGCATCTACCCAAAATGCCTTGGCGGCATCCAAGTCACTGACGGCGATCTCGATGCCAATGCCGACCACCCCCTGATGTCCCGGTGGCACCAGGTCGACCGCATTTCCATCCGGATCTTTCAGGCTTTGCACGTGATCCAGTTCGTCTTTCGCGATTAGCAATTTACGATATCCAGATGGCGGAAGGTCCGGCAACAGATCGCGGGCATGATTGACCTTGAGTATCGAACCGTTCATGTGATGGCGAAGCTGGTGCACCCCACCTCCCAATTTGCCGATATGATCGAACTCCAAACCGGCCGTTTGCTGCCAGAACGCCAGTTGCCCCTCGCGCTGGTTGGTATATAAACCCAAATCCAGGTGCTGTTTTGCCAGAAACACCTCAATCTCTCTCCATTCTTGCAATTCCCGGCACATATAGCAGAAAATGGTCGTGGACCAAGCGCATCCTGAAGGGATAGAACGATGAAATTCGAGATTGCGCCTTCCGATTACGATCCCGCAAAGGCCCCAGCTGCAGCTATCTACCAATACCAAGGCATTGGCAATTTTTCGAAAACCAAATTGCCAGCTCGGAAACGGCAACAGGCCTAGCCCTCGCGCTCTCGAATGGTGACCAAACTCGGCAGCGTCTGGCAACCTTTTCTGACCGGCGTAATGGTGTTATACGCGCCGCGAAACCTGTTAAGCCGGAATCTGCCGTGAACGATATCGCCGCCCAAGTGTCGCATCGCCGTACCTTTGCCATCATTGCCCATCCGGACGCTGGCAAGACCACATTGACAGAAAAGTTGCTGCTATTCGGCGGTGCCATCCAACTTGCCGGCGCGGTGAAAGCGAAGGGCGCCGCCAGGCGCGCCCACTCGGACTGGATGAAGGTGGAGCGGGAGCGGGGCATTTCCGTCGCCACCTCCGTCATGACATTCAACTACAAAGATTGCACATTCAATCTGCTGGATACGCCGGGCCATCAAGATTTCTCGGAAGATACCTATCGGACACTGACAGCGGTGGACAGCGCAGTCATGGTGCTGGACGCGGCCCGTGGCATTCAGGAGCAGACCCGCAAACTATTCGAAGTTTGCCGTTTGCGCGACGTACCCATCGTCACTTTTATCAACAAGATGGACCGCGAGGGGCGAGAGCCGTTCGATCTGTTAGACGAGATTGAGCAGGGCCTTGCCTTGGATGTGACCCCGGCCAGCTGGCCCATCGGCATGGGGCGCAGATTCAAAGGTTGTTACGATTTGTTCGAAGATAAGCTGGTGCTGATGGACAAAGCGGACAAGAATGTTTTGGGCGATGGTGAGGTCTGCTCCGGCCTGGAAGACGTCAAGCTAGACCAGATGCTGGGCAATGACGCCGATACCCTTCGTGACGAGGTGGAGATGGTTCAGGGCCTTTGCCCCGAATTCGATCACCAGGCCTATCGCGAGGGGCACATGACACCGGTCTATTTTGGCTCGGCCATCAATAATTTCGGCGTCCGGGAACTGCTAGCTGGTTTAGCCAGGCTGGCGCCACCGCCTGGACCTCGACCGAGCACGACAAGGCCCATTGAGCCGGATGAACAAATGGTCTCAGGCTTCGTATTCAAGATTCAGGCAAATATGGACCCGAAACATCGGGATCGCATGGCCTTCATGCGCATCTGTTCTGGTCACTTCCGTAAGGGCATGAAGCTGAAACATGTGCGCAGCGGTAAGCAAATCAACATGCACAACCCAGTCCTGTTCCTGGCCCAGGATCGCGGTACGGCCGAAGACGCCTATGCCGGCGACATCATTGGCCTGCCCAACCACGGTAATCTGCATATCGGCGATGCCTTGAGCGAAGGGGAGAATTTGACCTTCACCGGCATTCCCTCTTTCGCACCAGAACTTTTGCAGCGCGTCGCCCCTGACGATCCTATGAAAGCTAAGCATCTTGGGAGAGCTCTGCAGCAATTGGCTGAAGAAGGCGCGGCTAGCGTCTTCAGACCTCGGATAGGCGCCAACTGGTACGTGGGGGTTGTCGGCGCCCTGCAATTTGATGTGCTGGCCGACCGAATTGCAGCAGAATACGATCTACCTGTGCATTTCGAGACTAGCAACCTTTACACGGCTCGCTGGGTCCAAACGTCCAATGAAGCTCTGCTAAAGCGATTCGCTGATAAGGAACGCGCCGTAGTGGCGGATGATCATGAAGGAGATCTGGTTCTCCTAGCCCGCAATGCCTGGCACCTGGATGACTTGGCTCGCGACTGGCCCGATTTGATTTTTGCAGCGACTAAGGATCAGTCTGCCTGATGCCGGATCTGCTTTTGAGGCAATCCGTTTCACCTATTTTGTTGGATCGTCAGAGACCTGCATCATGGTCTTACCGAAATTACCACCTTCGAGCATGGCTCGGAATACGTTCGGTGTGTTCTCGAGACCAGGCCGGACATCTTCTAAATATTTTACCCTGTCGTCCCTTAACCAGTCGGCCATTTGTGCCAAAAATGTATCCTGATGATCAGCTACGAAATTGCCCACCGCTAGAGGATGGACGCCGCAATTCTTTTTATCAAAAACCGGCTGACCCACCTCCATCCAGACTTCTGCCGCGTCGCGGTTATCCATGGTGCCGTATTGCGATACCAAACCGCAGCGCGTGATCCGGGAATTCATATTCAAAAGAAGCAATACTGCTTCGAAACTCTTACCGCCTACATTTTCGAAATAGATGTCGATACCGTCAGGGCAAGCCTCTGCTAGATCGCCATTCAGATCTTCGCTGAGGTGCGAGACGCAGGCATCAAATCCCAGTTCACCGGTCACGAAAGAACATTTCTCGTCCCGGCCCGCTATACCAACAACGCGGCAGCCAAGAATTTTAGCCATTTGTCCGGCCGCCTGGCCGACCCCGCCCGAAGCAGCAGACACAACAACGGTCTCACCCTCCTTAGGCTGACATTGCACCACCAGGCCAGAATAGGCGGTCAAGCCCAACATACCGAGAACGCCGACGGCGGTAGAAATCGGAGCTACCGCTGGGTCCAATTTTCTCGGGAACATATAGTTGAAATCTGAAATGCCTGTACCTGTCAGGCTATGGCTCTGCCAGCCGTTTGTGTTGAACAGAAAATCTCCTTCCCCGTAGCCTGGCATATTGCTCTTAACCACCTGACTGACGGTGCGGCCATGGCAAACTTCGCCTGGTTTTTCCAGACCCCGGCGCCGCCGGCCCCATTGGTAAGGGTCGAGTGAAAGATAAATGGTCCGGCTAA
>CAXGCE010000119.1:0-6211 GCA_964007795.1 uncultured Alphaproteobacteria bacterium
GCCACAGGCACCTCACTCCATTTTGGGTCGGGACGCCGAACGACAACGACCTCTTGCACTCGCTCATCAGCCAACATGACCTGTTCTATCTCCGCCGGATAAATATTTTCACCGCCCGATTTGATCATGTATTTCACCCGATCCACATAGTCTAAGGTACCGTCCGCGTTCCGACGCAGCACATCGCCCATGTGAAACCAGCCGTTGCGGAAATCCTTTTCATTAGTTTCGTCAGCGTTCCAATAACCGCTAAACAATGTAGGCCCCCGCATAGCCACCTCACCCGGCGTGCCAATAGGCACTTCATTATCATCAGGGTCAACCAAGCGTAGATCGCAAAATGCCGATTGTCGTTTAGCCAAGTTCGTCGGCGCCAACCCTATTGGAAGGGCCGAAGACGAAGCCGGCGGCATACCCGTTTCCGTGGCGCCAAAGGTATTGCTGTAGGGAGCGTTCAGAGCCCGTGTCACAGCTGCAATATCCTCACGGGGCACGAGATCTGCCATTGCTCCGCAACGACCCACACCTTTCACCTTAACTTTCTGGGCTTCCAGGATGGCGGCGAATTGACCTACCATGCCCGGAATTAGAATGAATAGGCCCATCTCCTCCCTTTCGAGAATTTCGATCATCAGATCGGGCTCATAGCCATCAACCACATGCACCGTACCGCCCCGTAGAAGCGTGGCAAGAGCCTGATCCGTGGAAGCCATGTGGTAAAAGGGCGGCCAGGCACAGAAATTATCGCCGATTGGAATATTTTGTTCTGAGGCAAAGCACATCGCGCGCGCAACCATGGCGCGGTGGCTAATCAAGGCGCCCTTAGGCAAGCCCGTGGTGCCTGAGGTATAAAGGATCACCAACCCGTTTTCCGGATCAATATCAAGATCAGGAAAATCCGAAGTGCCGCTGTCCAGGAACGCTTCATAATCACCACCCAGCATAATCCGGCGATGTTCTTTCAAATCCAACCGATCCAGTGTCTGCACCAACTCCTCCTGTACGATCAGCACTGACGACTCCACTAGGTTAATACAATGCTGCAATTCCCGACCGGCAAGACGCCAATTTAAGCACGCTACAATCAACCCGGCCTTCGCCGCCGCCAACTCCACCTCAACGTATTCGAGTCGGTTTCGCGCTAGCAGGCCTACACGATCACCTTGCTGCAAGCCCTGGGACAACAGAGCATTCGCCAATTGGTTGGACCTTTCCTCTAACTCTTCATAGTTCAAAACTCGATCGCCATCGACTACCGCCCGATGGGTCGGATTTACTGTCACGCGGGCATGGAAAAGTGCGCCAACTGTCCCGCGGTGGGATCGCATTACGTTAAGGGGTGGCACGTAAGCAGACAAGGGATCCTCCTAAGAATTCGGACTAACACCAACTGAGCATTGGTTTAATTTTCATTGTTTAATTAGTTTGAGACGAAAATCCCTACAACGCAGAAATCCATTTCAGAACAACAAAGAATTTTGAGTTAAGGCATTAACAAAGGCCAATTCAATCCCTTATTTGCCAATCACCAAATACTAAGTAAATTATAGAAATTTTCTATGGTACTATAGTACCTCTTGTTAATTATATGAAAATAAACGAAAATATCGACTTGACCTCTATTTTAATAAACATATACTGCGCACCGCCAGACCACAGGCAGACGATGCTCGGCTGTGCCATCGCCGTCTGGATACGATTGAGGAACGACTATGAAAACCTATTCTGCGAAGCCCGGAGATATCGAACGAAAATGGTTTGTTATCGACGCCGAAGGCGTGGTCCTCGGTCGGCTGGCCTCCATTGTCGCCATGCGTCTGCGGGGCAAGCACAAGCCTATGTATACCCCGCACATAGATTGCGGCGACCACATCGTGATCATTAATGCCGACAAAGTGCAGTTGACCGGCAACAAACTGGCTGACAAGACTTATTACCGTCACACCGGCTATCCCGGCGGTATCAGGTCCACCACTGCCGGCAAGATTTTGGATGGCAAACATCCCGAACGGGTAGTCGAAAAGGCTGTGCAACGGATGATTCCCAAGGGCCCCTTGGGCCGTCAGGTGCTGCGCAAGCTAAAGGTTTATGCTGGTGCCGAACATCCCCACGAGGCGCAACAGCCAGAATTTCTGGATGTGGCTGCCATGAACGACAAAAACAAGAGGAGCGCCTAACAATGGCTGACGAAAATAGCGGCGCTGGCGAAGACGAAAATTCAGTGTCCGCCGCGACGGATGCCCCTAGCCGACAGCAGACAGGATCCCTGGCTGATTTGAAGGACATGGTGGAAGGCGCTGCGGCCGGTGGTGACGATGCGGTTCCCGCCCTTGCCTCGGATGGCGAGCCAGCGATTTCGGCGGAGCCCAAGATCGATGCTAACGGCCGGGCCTATGCCACGGGCAAGCGTAAGAACGCCATCGCCCGGGTCTGGATCAAACCAGGCGCGGGACGAATTATGGTGAACGGCCGGGAGTTCGAGACCTATTTCGCCCGCCCAGTTTTGCGGATGATCATTAATCAACCGTTCGAAACAGCCCAACGCAAGGACCAGTACGATGTTATGTGCACCGTGATTGGCGGCGGATTGTCAGGCCAAGCCGGCGCCGTACGCCACGGCATTTCCCGCGCACTGCTGAACTATGAGCCCGAGTTGCGCGGCGTGCTGAAGGCTGGTGGGTTTCTGACCCGGGATGCCCGCGTCGTTGAACGAAAGAAGTACGGTAAGGCGAAGGCGCGACGAAGCTTCCAGTTCTCGAAACGCTAAGGCGGACACATACCAGCCAAATGGCTTGCGGTGTTTCGCCGCAAGCCATTTTTTTGCCCCGTTTTTTCTTCAAGGCCCTGAATTTTTCGTATACAGACACTGTTGAATGGGAGATAGACCATGGACCCCACACTCAGCAATAATATCAGAATAGGTATTCTTGGTGCCTCAGGCTATACCGGCGCCGAGCTTGTGCGTCTGCTGGCCCGCCATCCCTATGCCGAAATCGTCGTCATGACTGCCGACAGTAACGCGGGCGAACCATACGAAAAGGTTTATCCCCATTTGGGTGGCCTAGACCTGCCGGCCCTGGTCAAAGTGGACGAAGTAAAATGGGATGGAATTGACGTAGATACCGTATTCTGCGGCCTGCCCCACGGCAACACGCAAGAATTTATAGCCGGCTTGATGCAAAACACCCAGCGCAGTCTACTGAATGCAGCTACACAAAATGGTCCCAGCGACGCAGCGAAGGCCATAAACAAAACGCCCCGTGTCATTGATTTGTCCGCCGACTTCCGCTTGGAGGACGTCGATACCTATGCTGAATATTACGGGCATGAACATTTCGCACCGCATCTGCAGCCGGAAGCGATCTATGGCTTGACTGAAATGTACCGCGAGCAACTGGCCGATGCCTGCCTTGTCGCCTGCCCGGGCTGCTATCCGACAGTAGCGATCCTGACCTTAGCTCCGCTATTGGCGGCGAGAAAAATCACCCCGGAGGACATTATAATCGACGCCAAGACCGGCATCACCGGCGCCGGTCGGTCTGCAAAGGCGGACAATCTGTTTTCGGAGGTGTCCGAGGGACTACACGCCTATGGCATCTCTTCACATCGCCATGGGCCAGAAATTGAGCAGGAATTATCAAAGGCATCTGGAGATAAAATTACGGTTAACTTTACACCACATCTGGCGCCCATGAACCGGGGCATTCTGGCCAGCAGCTATGTCCGATTGGCAGGCCGCGCAACGGCGGATGACCTGCGGGACTGCCTAAGGGAACGTTACGCTGATGAACCATTCGTGCGGGTGGTAAACGAGGGTGTGGCGCCGGCAACACGAGACGTGCGGGGTTCTAACCATTGCCTGATCGGCGTTTTTGCCGATCGTCTTCCTGGTCGGGCTATAATCATCTCGGTGCTCGACAACCTGGTTAAGGGGTCCTCGGGGCAAGCCATCCAGAATATGAACATTATGTTTGACTTGCCCGAGGCTACTGGCCTGGAGCAGGAAGCCCTATTCCCATAATCGCGGTTAAAGGATTGATTACATGAGTTCTGGAAACATCATCAATTATTTGGGCATCTCGCCGGATATACACCCCGACGCCTTTGTCGCCCCCAGCGCCTATGTGATCGGCAAGGTGGATATCGGAGCCAAGGCATCAATCTGGTACAATTGCACCGTGCGGGGCGATGAAGAGCCGATACATATCGGCGCCGGCACCAATATTCAAGATGGCAGTACCATCCATACCTCAGGCGGCGTCACAGATACCTGGATTGGCGAACATGTGCTCGTAGGACATATGTGCCTTTTACACGGCTGCCGCATAGAGGATCGCGCATTTATCGGCATGGGATCCGTCATACTGGACGAGGCGGTTGTGGAATCCAATGCCATGCTGGCGGCTGGGTCCCTCTTGACGCCGGGAAAACATATACCTGCCGGAGAATTGTGGGCCGGCAGCCCAGCTAAGTATAAGCGTGATCTGCGTCCAGAGGATTTGGAAATCTATTCAGAGTACGTAGCCCGTTATGTCACCTTAGCAGAAAACCACACCGCCGCCCTAACATCGTCTTGAAAATGCTTTGGTAGAACCATGCGCATAATCGTTACGGGCGCCGGTATCGGAGGATCCGTTCTGGCTCTGGCCCTTGAACAGTTTGGTGAAAAGGAGGGCATTGATTATGTGGTCCTGGAGCAAGCCCCTGCATTGACCGAGGTAGGCGCGGGTATCCAGTTGAGCCCCAACGGCGTGCGCATTCTAGAACGGCTAGGCCTTGCTGATGATCTATCCAGATTTGGCGTCGAACCGGAATCCCACCAGCTGAAAAACTGGAAAACCGGCGAGACGGTGTTGCAGACGCCACTAAAGGCGGTGGTCAAGGATACATTCGGTGCGCCTTATTATCATGCCCACCGGGCCGATTTGATTGACGCCCTGGCCGTCCGCCTAAATCCCAATCGCCTACGCCTGAACACCAAGGTAGTGTCGGTCGATCAGGATGGCGACAAGGTAACGGCTAGGTTGGCCGATGGCAGCAGCGAAATCGGCGATCTCTTAATCGGCGCCGACGGCATACATTCGGTTATCCGTAACCAGGTCTTCAATCCGGAGCCACCGCGTCCATCGGGCTATGTCGCCTGGCGTGGAATGGTGTCCACCGAACGCGCCGCCCATCTGGGTATCGACAAACAGTCTGTAGCCGTTATGGGCCCACGCCTGTCCATCGTCTTCTACTACGTCTCGGGTGGAACCAAAATCAACTGGGTCGCCATTGGCGCCAGCGATGACAAAATTCATGAAAGTTGGTCGCAAACCGCCTCCAAGGACGAGGTGCGGAAAAGCTTCGACGACTGGTACGACCATGCCAAGGGTCTAGTGGATCTAACCGACGAATTATTCGTCACGGCTCTACACGACCGGGAGCCTTTGCGCGGTTGGGTAAACGGGCGTATCGCCGTGATGGGAGATGCCGCACATGCCATGCTGCCTTATCACGCACAAGGCGCAGTGCAATCAATCGAGGACGCCTGGGTCCTGGCCCGCAGCCTACAGATGGGTCAAGACGACCCCATAGCCGCCTTATTGAAATACGAAAATCTGCGCAAGGACCGGGCCCAACGCCTGCAATTGCATTCCCGCAACGCGGAACACTGGTACCACCTGGACGATGCCGAAGAGGTCGCCCGCCGTGACACCCGCCTGGCCGCCCACGCCCTAAACAGTGAAACCGGTCTGACCCCGCAGCAAATTTGGCTGTTCAGCTATGACGCGGAAAAAGCTGCCATGGGGACTGACGATGAGTGGCGCGCCTTGCGGGAGTGGTAGGATTAGCAGATCTCACAAATTTTCTTGCCCGCCGTCGCCTCGCACGGCATGTTGCACTCCATCCAAGGCAAACCATTTCGTGCCCCCTTGGCGGAATTGGCAGACGCACGGGACTTAAAATCCCGAGACCCAAAAGGTCGTCCCGGTTCGAGTCCGGGAGGGGGCACCAATCACACCACCATAATCAGTCTAACTCATTGGCATGCATACACTTTTTCTTTTGCGTGCCGTTGGGGTAGACAAAATGGTAGACAAAAATTGTGGCCGTTATCTGTATCTTAAGCGGGGCGTTTACTACTTCAGCCGGCATGTGCCAATCGATGTGAGGCAACACCACGATTGCAAAAGAATCGTGATTTGTTTGAAGACAAAATCTCTCGATG
>CAXGCE010000120.1:0-6195 GCA_964007795.1 uncultured Alphaproteobacteria bacterium
TGCCAAAGACCACCGTTGCCCACGCGATCACCCTCGGAGAGCGCAACTGTTCAATATAGCCGTGGACGACCAATAAATAACCAACCATAATCGTCGGCAGTGCGCCGATGGCGAGCAGGACAAATAGCCGAGCCCCATCTGTGAAATGCCCCCGCATCAGATGGAAGCAACCAAAAAACATTGCACCGACGTCTCGGCGAAAATACAGCATCACAGCGCCTAGTGTCCCTAAATGTACAGCGACATCGATGGTCGGGCCCTGATCGGGCCAGTCGGCGATGACTGGGACGAGGATAAGGTGGGCCGAGGACGAAATGGGCAGGAACTCTGTCAGCCCCTGAACCACGGCAACGACAATCAAATGCAACAGGCTCACATCAAAACTCCGGCCCGGTCCGCGGTTTTGGACCCGGACTATTGATACACCAAATTCGGAGCGCGCCAAATCCCTCCGAAGCCCAAAATCTGTTGGACGAAGTGCTTAAATCAACGCGTGGCCGCGCTGGATTGACCGGATTTGGACAGTCAATCGCCAAACGCACCCATACCTACAACAGCCGTCTGGCCCAGGAACTGCGCAAATGTACCGATGCCCAACTGGGGGTAGAAGCGGTGCACGGAGCCCTTTACCGTGCCTATTTCATAGATAACATCAACGTGGGCGACGTAGAGGAAATGTTAATGATCGTCGCGGCCTTGGACTTGGATGGGGAGGGCGCGCGCCACGTTCTCGAGTCTCACAACTTTTCGGACACGATAGAGGACGATTGGCCCTATCCCGGCATTATTTTGTGAACGAGGTGCCTACTTTTGTCGCGGGTAAAAGGGGCGTCGTGGCCGCACAGCCCTACGAATTTCTGGAACGGCTGGTACAGGATGCCGGCACGAAACGTAAGGATTAATGGACAAATTGATCGTCCCCTGGCGCCTTTGTCTGGGCGTCGGCAGCGATCCACAGGCCGCTGTCGGTGAATTCCGGCATCGCCAGCCGGATCATAGTTTCGGAAACATGCTCGGGCCGCGGTAGTTTTTCCGAATCCTCGCCGGGGAAGGCCGCCGCACGCATACTTGTCCGTGTTGGGCCGGGATTGACCACATTAACCCGCACATTAGATTTTTGCGTCTCCTTAGCATAAATCAGGGCGATGGCGTCCAGGGCCGCTTTTGTGGAGGCGTATAAGGCCCAATAGGGCGGCAAGGTGCGTGATGCTCCTGAGGTAATAAATAAGGCACGGCCCGCTTCGGAGCGACGCAGCAGGACGTCCATTGAACGGATCAGTCGGTAATTAGCGGTGACGTTTAGATCATATGTACGTTGCCAGACCTCGGGCCGGATATGTCCTACCGGCGACAAGTCGCCCAGGATAGCTGCGTTGCCGACTAGAATATCCAATTTACCCCAACGTTCGAAAATCTGCTTGCCCAGATTATCGATAGTATCGAAATCCGTCAGGTCCATGGGCACCAAAGTCGCCGGGCCACCTTTCAGCTTGATCTGATCGTCCAATTCCTCCAGCGCGCTAGAGTTGCGGGACACAAGGATCACGTGCGCCCCTTCCCCTGCATACGCCTTCGCGATGGCGGCGCCAACACCACGCGAGGCGCCGGTTATCACGGCCAGCCGGCCTTTCAATCGTTCACCCATGAGCACCTACTCAACTATGTTCCGCAAGCAATGACAATTGTGTGGGCAATCGTCCCTGCGCCAAATCCACTAAAGAAACTGGATATTCACCAGTGAAACAGGCGTCGCAAAATTGTGGTTCACCAAAATCCCGGTTGGCGCCGCCCACCGCCTGGTAAAGTCCGTCGATAGAGATAAATGCCAGGCTATCAACACAGATCTGCTTGGCCATGGCATCAACATCTAGTTGCGCGGCCATCAGTTCCTCCCGGCTAGGTGTGTCAATGCCGTAATAGCAGGGATGCGCCGTAGGTGGGGAGGCGATGCGCATATGAACCTCTGCCGCGCCTGCATCACGCACCATTTGTACGATCTTTTTCGAAGTTGTGCCGCGAACTATGGAATCATCCACCAGGACAACGCGCCGACCTTCGATCTCAGCCCGGTTGGCGTTGTGCTTTAACTTGACGCCGAAGTTCCGAATATTCTGCGACGGCTCGATGAACGTCCGGCCCACATAATGGTTGCGGATGATACCCAGTTCGAACGGCACGCCTGCCTTCTCGGCATAACCAATGGCAGCGGGGGTACCAGAATCTGGCACGGGGATAACCACATCTACCTCAACTACGTTCTCTCGCGCTAGCTGGGCGCCAATGGCCTTGCGCACGGAATAAATTGAGCGGCCATTGGTGATGCTATCGGGACGGGAAAAATACACATATTCGAAAATACAGGGACGGGATTTGGCCGTTGGAAAGGGACTAAGACTTTCGATTCCGTCATAGTCACAGACCACCATCTCGCCTGGATCAATCTCCCTTACGAAATCGGCACCTATGATATCCAGAGCGCAGGTTTCCGAGGTCAATATTGGCGCACCGTCAAGGCGTCCCAGAATTAACGGTCGCACACCTATGGGATCGCGCACCCCGATCAATCTATCGTCGGTCATGGCCACCAAGCTATAGGCGCCGACCACGGCGTGCAAAGCATCAACAATCTTGTCCAGAAGGTCACGGTAGGACGAGGTAGCGATCAGGTGAATAATCACTTCAGAATCCATAGTGGATTGGAAGATACAGCCCCGCTGCACCAACTGGCTGCGCAAGGTGCCCGCGTTAGTCAGGTTGCCGTTGTGGCCAATGGCGAAGCCGCCCGACTGCAACTCGGCGAAGAGCGGCTGTACGTTGCGCAGGATGGTCTCGCCGGTGGTGGCATAACGATTGTGACCCAAGGCCGCATCGCCTGGTAGGCTGGAGATTACGGCCTCTGAATTGAAATTGTCGCCTACGTGGCCCAGGCTGCGATGGGAATAGAACTGTCCCCGGTCGTGACTAACTATACCGGCGGCTTCCTGACCTCTATGTTGCAACGCGTGCAACCCCAAGACCGTATGAGCAGCGGCGTCAGGACTGCCTATAATACCAAAGACGCCGCATTCCTCGTGAAATTTGTCGTTATTGGCCGAATCGACAAAATAGGGGTGTGTCGTCAGTTCCATCCCCAAAGCCTGCGACTTTCGGTCTTGTATAGAGCGCTGTTTCAATTGTCCGTCCGGTTCTGAATTAGGCGGTTCATATCCTCGCGCGAACCCCGGGTATAGCCGCTATCTCCATGCTTGTCTGTACCCTTGGTTACATCCTTCAACTTTTCGGCCACCTTGCCGGCTTTGATCGTGTTATCCAATGAGGATTCAAAGTTTTGCGCGCCCATGCGGCTCAATTCACCTATTTTGTCCAAGCTCTCGCCAATGTGCTTGGGCAACAGGCGGGCTAGCAAACGAGCAGAATATTCGACCGCCGGCATAGCCCGCGCCGTGCGCAATTCTTTTTCTTGCAACAATGCGGGGTAAAACTGCACCAGCAAAAGATACGCCAAGGCAATCACCAAGGCACCCCGCGCCAAACCGAACAGGAAACCCAGCGAGCGATCCAATATGCCTATCTCGCTGCCACGAACGCGGCGCGAAATAGCCGACGAAAGGTACGACGCTGCGGTCAATACCGAGACAAAAATCACCACAAACGCAATGGAACCGGCGATCAAAGCTTGGCCAATATAGTGTTCCAAGAACAGTTGAACCGGAGGAAACCAGGTCAGAGCCGCGAACGCAGCCAAGACCAAACCGGCGATGAACAGCACTTCCTTCACAAAGCCGCGGCTCAACGCCAAAAGGCCTGAGATCAACAGCGACGCCATTATCACAAGGTCGACGAAATTTATAGAAAAATCGCTCAACATCGGCGATCTATACGGCCTTCACGCCGTCTGCAGCAAATAGTTCCACCAGTTCTATTAGGCGGGTAATTTCCCCCACCTCCAGGGTTGTCTGGCGGCCCCTGCGGGCTGGCGGTGTCAGGGCCTTGCTGAAGCCCAGCTTTGCTGCTTCCTTCAGGCGCAGATCCGCCTGCGCGACGGGCCGAACCTCGCCGGATAGGCTGATTTCACCGAACAAGACTGTCTCAACAGGTATAGGCACCTCCATCATAGAAGAGACCAGCGCTGCTGCTACGGCCAAATCCGCCGCTGGTTCCGCGATACGCAGCCCACCGGCCACGTTCAAATAAACGTCATGGTCCGCCAAGCCGAGACCGCAACGGGCGTCAAGAACTGCCAACACCATAGCCAGCCGGCTATTGTCCCATCCCACTACCGTGCGCCGGGACGAACCAGGGGACGATGGCGCAACAAGAGCCTGAATTTCTACCAATAAGGGACGGCTGCCTTCCAGGCCTGCAAACACCGCACTGCCCCAAATTTCGCCGTTTTCAAACCTATTGGCCAGGAACAGAGCGGATGGATTTGTGACCTCCATCAGGCCACTATCACTCATTTCGAATACGCCGATTTCATCCGTGGGGCCGAAACGATTTTTCACGGCCCGCAGGATACGAAATTGATGGCCTCGCTCTCCTTCGAAATACAGCACACTGTCCACCATGTGTTCGAGCACCCGCGGCCCGGCAATCAGTCCATCTTTGGTCACATGGCCCACCAGCAGAAGGCAAATATCCCGTTGTTTAGCTGCACGGATCAATTCCTGGGCCGAGGTGCGAACCTGGCTGACCGTGCCCGGTGCTGCTTCCACCGTATCCACATACATGGTCTGAATGGAATCTATGACCATCACATTGGGCGCGTCCTCTCCGGCCATGGTGGCAACAATGTCCCGCACGGACGTTGCGGCCGCCAGGTCCAGCGGCGCGCCATCCAGGCCCAACCGCTTGGCCCGCATGCGGACTTGCGCCGGGGCTTCCTCGCCAGAGACATAAGCACACTTCACACTATTATTGGCCAGCCCCGCTACGACCTGAAGCAATATGGTGGATTTACCGATTCCCGGATCACCGCCGATTAGAATAGTGGATCCTGGCACCAGACCGCCGCCGCACACCCGGTCGAACTCGCCCAGACCTGAAGCGGTGCGCGACCCTTCATTTTCCGTATGGTGGTTAAGCTTCGGAGAAGCCCAAGGACCGCACAGGACTGGGCCACCCTCATCCTAACGGATGACGGTGAGATCTGACAGGTAGAAAATCAATACTAAATATCCATTGGTTATCGCTTACATCTTCAAGATATAAATCTATCGATCACACCGATTCGCATATTCTGCATAACATTAACGCAAGAGATCTAATGTTATCATCAGGACTTACACTAGAATCATAGAAATAGATAGTGATAAGTTGTATGATTAACATACCTCCGGTCTTAAATCTACACTACCGCTAATGGGCACTTTTCCCGACAGGAACGGCATAATGCTTGTTCGAGTTGGTGCCTTATCTGATTCCGCTAGAATTCTATATGCACTGCCCCTTATGAAGCCGGTTAAAGTGGCATGTAAGTTGCCCTGGTCAATCTGCTGGAAGGGTTAGCAAGTGGAGGAAGCGGTTGATGGCCGGCAAGCGTTAGACAAATTCCAGGCCGGGCGGTACGATCTGATCCTGATGGATCTGCAGATGCCGCTAATGGACGGTTATGAGGCCAATCGGCAAATACGGCAACAGGAGCAAGCCGTGGATGGGGAGGAACTTCTAGCCCAACTCCAGCACCGGGTTAGACCGCCATCCCGCTCCCAGGTGGAGGTGGAAACAGAAGCTCAGAAGCCAAGTCGAGGTCAGAGACTGAGCCATCGACTGAAAGGGACCTGGGGCAATTGTGGGGCCCAACGGACATCAGCCATGGCGGCTAAGATGGAAGATCAAGCAAATAGCTAGGCGCCTGGCAGAGTAAAAGGGCTCTTATGGTTACAATTACCATCCTAATGGTGGGCGCGGCCAAGTTGAAATACGGAATGCCTGCTACAGTGAAAATGTTCAATGGATTCAAGACCCGAAGCCATGGCTAGGGTTTGTCGATCTTGGCTGTGGTTGAATCGCAAACAATCATTGGCGATCAAACCCGCACCGAAAGACATTATTTCATCAGCTGCCTCCCTAACATAGAAGCAGAAACCATCGGCTGAATGATTGGCAGCGATTGGGGAATCAACCACAAGTTGCACTGGAGCCTAGATCTCCGTTCCGTTTAAACGAAGATGGTTGTCGTATTCGTCAAAGCTT
>CAXGCE010000121.1:0-6187 GCA_964007795.1 uncultured Alphaproteobacteria bacterium
ACTAATATGCGCGCCGTGGCGGGATGCGCAGTAGTTCTACTGTAGGAGGAGCTTACACGGTCGAGACTGGCGCTAGCGCAGTTGCGCCGAAAATCTGGCGCCTTACGCAGTCGCAGTGGCATTATCGGCGGTCGGGAAATTTCTATGTTGTCTGGTGTACCTACGGCAGTTTAGCTGGACGTTATGCCTCGCAGGCGTTCACCGCGCCGGCGTAACATTTCTACGGAAATCAGCAGGGCAACCGAAACCAGCGTAAGGATCGTAGCAACTGCAAGGATCGTCGGGCTGATGTGCTCACGGATGCCGGAGAACATCTGCCAGGGGATCGTGCGCTGCCTGAAGCTGCCTACGAACAGCACCACCACCACTTCGTCGAATGACGTGATAAAGGCAAACAGAGCGCCCGAAATCACGCCAGGTAGGATCAGTGGCACAATCACCTTGAAAAAAATGGTCGGCGGTGTGGCGCCAAGACTGGCGGCGGCACGGATTAAACTGTTGTCAAAGCCAACCAGGGTTGCGGTGACGGTTATGACTACGAACGGCGTGCCCAATGCCGCGTGGGCTAGAATGACGCCGAGATGAGTGCCCTGTAGGCCGATGCGAGAATAAAAGAAAAACATCCCGGCAGCTGAAATAATCAGAGGCACGATCATCGGAGAAATCAAGATGCTCATCAGCAGTGTCTTCGCCGGCACATTCGGCCGCGACAGGCCAAGTGCGGCCAGAGTGCCCAGGGTCGTCGACAAAAGGGTCGCGCAGAAGGCAATGATTATGCTGTTCTGCACCGCGCCCCGCCAGTTCAAGCTGGTGAAAAAATCCTCGTACCATTTTAGCGAGTAGCCGGCCGGATCAAGGGCTAGCATCTCCTTGGTGAAGGTGAAGAACGGGACCGCGTTGAACGATAGGGGCACTACCACAACAAGTGGGAAGACCAAGAAGAAGAAGATCAGGCCGCAGATGATGCGGAAAGCGTAATGCCAGACCCGCTCGGTTGCAGATAGGTATGGGGGTAGCGGCGCAGCCATCTCAGCCGAGCTTCATGTTATCGATGCCGACGATCTTATCGTAGATCAAAAATAAAGCGATCACGACAGCAAGCAGGATTATGCCCAGTGACGCTGCGAGACCCCAGTTCAGGGATGACGAAATGTGGTGGGCGATGCGGTTGGAAATGAAGGTGCCCGTCGTTCCCCCAACCAGTTCCGGCGTTATGTAATAGCCGATCGCCAGAATAAAGACCAGGATTGCCCCAGCGCCAATACCTGGCACCGTATTGGGAAAATAAACCTTCCAGAACGCGACCCAGGGGTGAGCGCCCAGTGACACTGCGGCCCGGACGTAGCTGCCAGGAATTGTTTTCATGACGCTGAACAATGGCAGTACCATGAAAGGTAACAGTATGTGCGTCATTGCGACGATGGTACCGAATTCGTTGTGGATCATTTGTGGCCGGTTTTCGGTGCCAACCAGGCCGACCACGACCAGAAACTCGTTGATGACCCCCTGTTGTTGAAGCAGCGCGATCCAGGCCGTCGTACGCACCAACAGCGACGTCCAGAATGGCAACAACACAAATATAAGCAACACGTTGGATGCCTTAGTCGGCAGGGTCGCCATGAGATAAGCGACCGGAAAGCCGAACAGCAGCGTCAGCAAGGTAATGATGAGGCTAAGTCGCAGGGTTCTGACGAACAACGGTAGATAGATGCGCCTACTTTCACTAACTTGCGCAACTCCGCCGTCGAATTGGCGTTTAGCGTCGACGGCGGCCAACAGGTATCCATCCGTATAGGCGGGCGAGAACTGCTTAATCAGCTTCCAGGTCTCAATCTCACCCCATTCCTTCTTGGTCTTGATCAGGGCCTCTTTGTATGGAGGTGCCTTGATGCGCTTTGCCTTCCTACCGGATGATCGAAACAAACTCGACATCCCGGACAATTCGTAGTTTAGACGTTGACCGGCTCTAGAGATGGTGCGGTTCTTTCGGCCTTCCTTTAGATCTTTGACCATAGCGGCGTAGACTTCCTCCGAGGGCAGTTGGCCCAAGGCGGGATCCCAGTCTGCAAGAAGCTTGGTGCTATGCGGCAGAACCTCGGCGACGATGTTGTTTTCCACCGAGCGGAAGAGCATGTCGCCGATCGGGATAAGAAAGGTGATAGAAATGAAGAGTAATAGTGGGGCGACCAACAACAGCGCGCGAATTTTCTGCCGCCTTAGGGCGCGCGCCAAGCTTACGCGGAGTGGCGTGCCATCCGCGGTAAAGATGCCTTCTCCTTGTTGGACGGCACCCGCCATCGTAACTAAGGACTGCAGTTCACAATGTATCCGGGGTGGCTTCTGACCACCCCGGATACTGTACTAGCCTTATTTGGCGAGCCAAGCCTGGAACCGTTGCGTGAAATCGTCCTGGTGATCGGCCCAGAACTCATAGTTGTACAACAGCGTGGTCTTGGCATTGTTGGGATCAGTTGGCATGTGCGGCTTCATGTCGATCCCGAGCGTGGCGTGTTTGGAAACCAGCGGTGCTGAGGACTTGCGGGCCGGGCCGTACGAGATGAACTTGGCCTGGTCGGCGAGCCGTTGGGTGTCGGTCGCAAAGCGAACAAATTTTTTCACTGCCGCTAGGTTCTTGGTGCCTTTTGGAATGATCCAGCCATCAAGGTCGAAGACCTGCCAGTCCCACAAAATCGCGACCGGCTGCTTTTCCTCCTCTATTAGCGAAAATAGACGGCCGTTATAGGTTGAGCCAATGACCACTTCACCGTCCGCCAGGAGCTGTGGCGTCTGGGCGCCTTTGGTCCACCAGATCACATGGCCCTTGATGGTGGCGAGTTTCTTCAGGGCACGTTCCACGCCGCCTTTGGCGCCAAGCACGTCGTAGACCTTGTCGGGGGCAACGCCGTCACATAGCAAGGCCCATTCGAAGTTGTTGACCGGCTTTTTCTCAAGTGAGCGCTTGCCCGGAATCTTCCCGAGATCGAACACATCGCAAACACTGGTCGGCTTGACCTTTACTAAGTCTTTTCGATAGCCGAATGTGGTCGAGTACACGATCTGTGGAATGAAGCATTCTGACACCAGAAGGTCGCCAAAATCCTTAGATGCCGGAGTGCCGTCCGGTGCTGGGGCTAGATCCTTGTCAGCGTTGATCGGTTCAGCCAAGCCTTCGTCACAGAGCCGCATGGCGTCTGAGGCGACGGCGTCGACCAGATCCCAGGTCACATTCTTGACCTCGTTCATCGCTCTCAGTTTGGCGACCGCTTCCGGCGCCGAATCATCGTTGATGATCTTGATGCCCGGGTTCTTCTTCATATACGGGTCGTGGTAGGCTTTCTGCTGGCTCGCGGTATAGGCGCCGCCCCAAGAGACCACGACTAGTTCTGTCTGCGCCATCGCCGGTCCGGCGACTACGACAGACGCCGCAACCAAGGTCGCGGCGAAAAGTTTAAAGTTGCGTTTCATGGATATCTCCCTGCTGGTTTGTTTTTTAGGTTAGTAAAGATTGGGACCGTAGGTCCCGGTTCATGCCGTCTCCGGCATGTCGAGGGCGCGGCAATCCTCGGTTCGCCAACCGAGTGGCACCTGTTGACCAGGTTCCAGCCCGGATTGGCGCATGGCATTCGGGACCTTGACGATGAAATCGTCCCGGCCGCACACTAACATTCGCGTGCGGATGTGATCGCCCAGATAGATCAGCTCCGCAACTCGACCTGATACCGTGGTATCGCATTCTCCCTGACACGGATTTAAAAACACCCTTTCGGGGCGTAACGATAGCATCGTTGGGCTGTTAGTGCCGCGAATATTGATGGGATTGGCCTTGACCTGTTCGCCGGTTTCAAGAGCCACTGTGCAAGTGCCGTTGGCTTCTTCGATGACGGTGCCGGTCAATTTGTTGTTCTCGCCGATGAATTGGGCCACAAAGGAGTTCTCCGGGCGCTCGTAAAGATCTGATGGTGTGGCCAACTGCTGGATGATGCCGTCATCAAAAACGGCGATGCGGTTCGACATCGTGAGCGCTTCCGATTGGTCGTGGGTTACGTAGACCACGGTGATGCCGAGATTTTCGTGGATGTGTTTGATCTCGTATTGCATCTGCTCGCGCAACTGCTTGTCGAGCGCACCCAATGGCTCGTCCATCAATACCAGCTTGGGGTCGAATACTAAGGCCCGTGCCACTGCGACGCGCTGCTGTTGTCCGCCAGAAAGTTGTGCCGGCCGTCGGCCCCCGAATTCGGAGAGTTGCACCATGTCAAGGGCACTCTGCACCCGGTCCTCGACATCGGCCCGCACCAGCTTACGTACTTTAAGCGGGAAGGCTAAGTTTTCGGCCACAGTCATGTGAGGGAAAAGGGCATAGTTTTGGAATACCATGCCAATTTCGCGTTTGTGCGGTGGCACGTTGTTGATGGACACGCCGTCGAGGTAGATCTGTCCGTGGGTCGCAGTCTCGAAGCCAGCCAACATCATCAGGCAGGTGGTCTTGCCTGAACCTGACGGGCCCAGCATAGTGACAAATTCACCCCTTGCTACTTCAAGATTGAGGTCCTTTACGACCAGCGTTTCGCCGTCGTAACTCTTCTGCACGGACTCAAACTTGACCAACGTATCCGACACGTCAGACATAGGAACCTGCCACCACTGTTGCCGAGTCTGGCTTTATGCCGTGACCCTTTATTATCTGTTATAGAAAACAATAACATAGAAAAATCAAACTGGTCATGAAGAATCCACGCATGTCGGACCTGCTGGTGAATCACGGCATTTGGTATATCGACACTTCAGATTTAATGCATTCGTACTCAAGGCCATTGAGCCGGTCCCAAATGCAGCCCTTTTATTTGCGAGAAATGTGTCATGATGACGCCCGGGTTCGTGGTGGGAGAAGCAGAGACGATGATTGAAGTTATTCCCATTGGCTATGTTCGTGGTGGTCGGGCGAAGGCCCGGGATGACTATTGGGCCCGTGAGCAGGCTTCTATTGAACTTGACGGCGAGCAATTCACGACTGATGCCTTGGCCGGATTAGAACAGTTCTCCCATGCAGAAGTCGTGTTTCATTTTCATAAAATGGATCAGACGAAGATTGTCTCAACGGCCCGGCACCCCCGCAACAATTGCGATTGGCCTGAGATTGGCATATTTTCTCAACGCGGTCGGGCCCGGCCCAACCGCATAGGCGTCACGGTTTGCGCGATTGTTGCTATCAATCGCCTGTGGTTGTCCGTGCGGGGCCTGGACGCCATCGACGGCACCCCGGTTCTGGATATAAAGCCGTATTTGAGCGGTTTTGCACCGCGTGGCACTGTGCGGGAACCTGACTGGGCTCGCGAGATTATGGCGGATTATTGGTAGTCACCACCAGAAGACGGTTATTTTCCATTCCGGCGCCCTAAATTTATCCCGGGCAGTTCCGCAGGCACCGTCAGGTTATAGTTGGAAATTTCTGCTATAGTTCAACACTAGTTTAGAATAGGGGGCCGCCATGGCTATTTCGGGTATCAATCATCTCGCCTTCATCACCCACGACCTGGAGGCTACAATCCGATTTTACCGGGACCTTTTGGGCATGACGCTGGAGGCCGGGGTAGGTCACGGCGGCTTCCGTCATTATTTTTTCCGCGCCGGTGAGGCTCAGGTGGCTTTCTTCGCCTACCAGGGAGCTTCTGCCATGCGGCCAAAAAGTCATGGCACGCCCACGCAAGAACCCATCGGCTTTGACCATGTTTCTCTGACCTGCGATACACGTGAGGATTTATTCGCCTTCAAGGACAAATTGGAAGCGGCAGGCTTCGAGGTTTCCGGTGCCGTCGATCATGGCTTGTTGTGGTCGATATATTTTTACGATCCCAACAATATCCCTTTGGAGATCAGTTGGGATATCATGAAGGTAACCCAACCCCCAGCGGTTTCGGACGACATGCCGCTTGACATTGTGGCTGAGGGGGCCGAGCCGCAGCCCGGGGTCTGGCCGGAGGTAACCAATCGGACCCCGGTGGAGCGAATGATTGCCCATGCCGGCAATGGTCATGACATGCGGAACACCGCACTGTCGGAAAATCGCGGTGTGTATACGGATGAGTACCAAGCTTTTATTGAAGCCCATTCGAACGCTGCTGAATAATCATACCCAAGGGTGACTTCGACCTAGACCGCGTTTATATAATAACTGACCATGCCGCTG
>CAXGCE010000122.1:0-6144 GCA_964007795.1 uncultured Alphaproteobacteria bacterium
ATTCAACTCCGCAAAGCCGGGCCGCGATGGTCGCCTTCCAAATACGGGGGTTAGGCATGTAAGAAAAGATCCGTAAATCAGCCAATTTTTTCTCCCGTTGACGCCAGGCCTAGACTTCCCTTGTCCAAAACTCTAAGCCAGTTAACCACACAGTTTACGGGAGACGGGGACAATATGACAATGAAACGCATGGTGCTAGAAATCGGCATGGGCACCGATATCCGCGGTTGCAATCACACAAAGGCGGCAGTCCGAGCCCTCAAGGATGCTCTTTGGCACAACTCATTAACGATCGCCCACGCCTTGGATCTGGATGTTGATTCCATGCGGGTGGCGGTAACCATCGGTGTGCCACAGCCTGATCAAGTCAATTCGGACGAGGTGTTGGCCGTGTTGCCCCATGGTACCGGCACCGTCGAAGTTGTCCAAGGTGGCCTAAAAATACCCAATGAGCAGGGCACGGACGCGACAATTTTGGCCCATGCTGCCGCCGTCGTTTATTTGGACGTGGCGTAGGGAGCCCGGCATGACCAAGAAACGTGTTATTCTGGAAATGGGCGCCGGCAACGATCTGCACGGTGGCAACTATACCAAGGCCGCGTGTCGGGCCGTGGACGACGCCTTGCATCATTCTTCGCTGACCATGATCCGTACCTTGGGCGTTGGCGTAGGGGATATGTATGTCGATGTTACCATCGGTGTGCAGGTGCCTGAAGAAGTGGATAAAGCAGCAGTGCAGGCGGCCCTGCCCTATGGCACGGTGACGGTCAATGTAGTCAAGGGCGGTTTAGATGTGCCTGACGAGGTACTTGGCGATGTGGCAGTGATTGCCTCCGCCGCAATTGTGGTGCGTCTGGATTTATCCGATCGCGGCTAGGGCAGAATGTTGCCAAGCCATCATGGCGATGTCCTCCGGCCGGCGCAGAACACCAAGGTCGTCGAGAGGATTAATGGTCGACCAACTATCGCCTCCGGTTTCAGCCAGCTTGCCATAGACCTCTGAGACGCGGGAAAGATAGTCGCGATCTGCCTCGTGTATGTCGCGGGTCTGTTCGGTGTAGCTGCGCTTATCCTTTTTGCCTACTAGACGATCCGCCAATTCTGTGGACGTGGCCAATAACAACGTCAGGTCCGGGCGCGGCAACTCGAACATGCCGAATTCTAATTCTTCGATCCAGGCAATCAATTCCGCTTGCTCGGCGGGCGGCAGTTTGGCGACGTTGTAGGCGATGTTGGAATAGATATAGCGATCCAAGATGACCAGGTCATTGTCCTCTATCAGCGCTAACAACACATCGCGGCTTTCAAAACGATCGCCGCCATACAACAGGGCGGCGTAACGCGCAGGAACCTGATTTTTTGTCCCCATTTCACCGCGCAGATAGCGTGCCACCAAATCCGAAAACTGCGTCTCACCGTAACGAGGAAATGACAGCGATGCGGAGCGAATGCCCCGCTTCTTGGCCTGGATCAATAGGGCCTGGCACAGCGTGCCCTTGCCCGCGCCGTCAATTCCTTCAATGGCCAATAGCATGATGCTTGTCTTCCCCCTAGCCCTAGCCGAATATGGCCATAAATTCACCATTGAGGGTATCATGAATAACGCCGTCTATGCCGATGAACATCCGATGATAAAGAAGGCCGCTGAATTTGCGGCCGAATATGTTGCGCCGAACGCCGCGACGTGGGAAAGGCAAGGGGGCCTGGGTGAGGAAGGCATCCGCCCTTCTGCACAGGCTGGATTGTGCGGCATGCTGTTGGCGAGGGATTTGGGCGGCCAGGGTATGAGCAAGACCGACATGACCCATGTCATGGAAGAACTGTCCAAGGCCGACATGGCCTATGCCTTTGTCATATTTGTGCACAACAACTTGATGAATGCCATTGCCGACAAGGGCACACCGGAGCAGAAAGAGCTTTATCTGCCGGCAATGCTGTCGGGGGATTGCCTGGGCGCCTTTCTGCTGACGGAAGGGCAAAGCGGCTCGGACGCCGCCAATGTTAGGACGACGGCCCGGCGCGCAGACGGTGGCTGGGTCATTAATGGCGAAAAGGTTTGGGTATCCAACGCGGCAACGGCGGGATTGCTTAGCGTTTATGCGCAAACTGACGTCTCGAAGGGCTGGCGCGGAATTGCAACATTTCTGGTCGAGGCCGACCAGCCCGGCGTGATCCGGCAGATGCCGTATAGGATGATGGGCGCCCATGCTATCGGCGTAGGCGGCTTCCGCTTCGAAGATTGCCATGTCGACGAGTCGAAAGTCCTACTGCCGCCTGGCGAAGGCTTTAAGGGAGCCATGGCTGGCATCGAACTGGCCCGCGCAAACGTAGCCGCCATGTGTTGCGGCATCATAGCATCGAGCCTCGAGGTCGCTCTAGCCAATTGCGCCGAGCGTCGCGCTTTTGGCCAGCGGATAGCGGATTTCCAGGGCCTGCAATGGCAATTGGCCGATGTGGCCACGGATCTGCATGCGGCCCGCCTGATGTCCTATGCGGCATTGGAAGCTATCGACGCGGGATCACCGGCTACCATTCCGGCGGCTCACGCCAAGAAATTCGCCACCCGCGCCGCACAAAAGGGCGTGGCCAATTGCATGCAAGCCATGGGTGCCGACGGCTATAAACACGATTACCCACTAGCGCGGCACCTGGCGTGTGCCCGCATGGCCAACTACATCGATGGCACGACAGAAATCCAGAACGTGGTAATCAGCCGGGAACTGTTAAGGCCTTACGACAAAGCCTAATTCACCGCTCTGTCGTATCCAAACCAGTAAGGTTTGCACGACTCGGCCTTCGGAAGGTTAACAGGCCCTGACAGAGCCACGGGTTTGTAAACGAATTCGATGTTGCAGGGACGTTTGTAGCTAACGATGCCTCTTTCCAAGATCCCGGTTTTGATTCAGGCGAAAAAGTCATCTCCGGTGATAAATTTCGAGGCGATGATGTTATACCCTTGGCCTAGAACCCATTGGCGGTTCAGGGTGATTTTGATGATCCAAAAAGATACCTTACAAGTAAAGCCGTATTGACTCGCCAAGGTATTTATTCGAATTTTTGTGCAGATTTTGGAAATATGAGGATTCCTGTCATGGCTCGCTACGATCGCGTCATCAAGAACGGCATGATCATTGATGGTACTCGACTGCCGCGCTATCAGGGCGATATCGGCATAAAAAATGGCATTATAGCAAACATCGGTCATATCGACGGAATGGACGCGGACGAGGTGATTGACGCGGATGGACTGATTGTGGCTCCGGGCTTTGTCGATCTGCACACGCACTATGACGCACAACTGTTCTGGGACCCTTACTGCACCATTTCCAGCTGGCACGGCATCACTTCCGTGGTTATCTGTAATTGCGGTTTCGGATTTGCTCCCGTCCGGCCCGAGGAGCGGGAGCGGTCGATGCTTTCCATGACTCGGGTGGAGGCCATTCCGCTCGCCTCCATGCAGGCGGGCATGCCTTGGGATTGGGTTACTTTCCCGGAATTCCTGGACAGCGTGGATCGGGCGCGTAAGGCCATGAACGTGCTACCGTACGTTCCCGTCTCCCCCCTTCTTATCTGGGTTCTCGGCCTGGAGGACGCCAAGGCCGGACGCAAACCCACAGACGAAGAACATGCGGAACTGGTACGTCTGATGAATGAGGCTATGGATGCCGGGGCCTGCGGTTGGTCGGCTCAACGCATGCTTCCATCAGGCCCGGCCGCCGTTCAGCGTGATTATGACGGTACGGCCATGCCGTCGGACGTCATGCATGACGATACCTGTCGAGAGTTCGCAAAATTGTTGCGCCGGCGCAATGAAGGTTTCATGCAAATGCTTCTGGTCTCAGGTGATAACAAGAAGGACCGCGCTTTCATGGAAGAAATGGCCGAGATTTCCGGACGGCCGCTAATCATGAACGTGATCCAGGCGTTTGACCACAAGCCGAAGATCCACCGGGAAAACCTTAAATGGCTAAAAAGTTGTCGGGAACGAGGCATCCGTGTCGTTGGTCAGGGGCTGACTACTGATGCCGGTTTTACCTTTACCTTCGAGAACTGGAACCTGTTTGACGATATCGAGGCCTGGTGCGAGGCCACTACCGGCACGCTTGAAGAGCGCAAGGCCAAGCTGGCTGATCCCGCCCGCCGCCAGGCTCTGCAGGAGAAAATGCCCCGCACCGCCGTGGGACCTCTCCATGAAATCGTAATTGTCGGTCCGCAATTGAAGAAGAATCAGCAATGGCGGGATCACTCTCTCGGACTGGTGGCCGAAAAGACCGGTAAGCACCCGGTGGATGTGATGCTGGACATGGCGGTTGAAGAGGACCTGAAAACCGATTTCTTCGCCGCGCCTCCGAATGGCAACCTGGAATATCTTAAGGAGATCGTCGACGATCCGTATGTGCTGTTTGGCGTTTCCGATGGCGGCGCCCATACCAAATTCTTGACTGCTGGCCGCTACCCCACCGAAACTATCGTCAAGATCGTGCGCGACAATGGCATGATTTCCCTGGAGGAGGCCCATTGGCGGCTTTCGGCTCTGCCAGCTCAGTTTGGCGGTTTCCAGGGCCGGGGCACTTTGACCAAGGGCGCGCCAGCAGACATTATTGTCTATGACTACGAAAATTTGAAAGTTCTACCCGACGAAATTGTGCATGACATGCCTGCCGGGGAGTGGCGCCGAGTACAGCGGGCCAAGGGGTATCACTATGTCCTGGTCAATGGCGAAGTTACCATCAAGGATGACCAACAGACCGATACTTTCTCTGGTCGTTTGCTACGCTTTGGAACGGGCCTGCCGCAAGATCATTCCCAGGCAGCGGAGTAGGCCTTAATCGCTACTCGCTGGCCGGAAGCGCAAAGCCTTAACATCACTGGCAGCAAGGTGCTACCGCAAGTGGCCCTGGCGGTGTTTGAGAACTGGACCAGATTTCACGTGGCAAACCTTTCCTCCCCCTACGTCAATTCTTCTAAGACGAGAATCCGGTCAGGGCCCTAAGCTGGCGCTCGGTCTGTGTCAATGGAATCTTTGCTGAAAAATGCGGCGGGATGACTTGCTCATAGCGGTGGAGACGTGTATCACCGCCTACCGGACGGCCTGCAAGCAGACCTCGTATCAAGACCGCCCGTTCCGAGGATCATTTGAATGACGAACGACACGTCTGAGCAACCGAGTCTGGAAGATTTGCGTCAGCTGATTGATGCTATTGATGCCGAATTGCACGAAAAAATCGTCGAGCGCATCGCGTTGATAGATCAGGTGGCCAAGGTTAAACGGGCCATGGACGGCAATATCCATGTCATCCGCCCGAACCGGGAAGCATCCATGTTGCGGGTGCTGGCAGACCGCCATAAAGGGCAATTGCAAGTCGCCTCGGTGATCCGCATTTGGCGAGAGTTGATCAACGGTGCCACCGCCCTTCAAGGCCCTTTTAGCGTTGCCGTCTGCGCTCCGGAACGATCGGTCGGTTATTGGGACATGGCACGCAATCATTTCGGCTCGTCCGTGCCGATGACATTGCATACTTCCCCTTCGGTGGTGTTACGCATGGTGGATGACGGTCCGGGCGCCATCGGTCTTCTGCCTCTTCCGCAAAATGGCGAAAAGGAGCCCTGGTGGCCAGCGTTGGCTAGCCAGACGGAAAACCAAACAGGCCCGCGGGTAATCTGGCGTCTACCGTTCTTTGCCTCGCCCACTGGGCGGTTCGAACAGTTGGAGGCTCTGGTCGTGGCCAAGTTGACGCCGGAGCCCAGCGGTCAGGACGTCACACTAGTGGCTATAGAAACGGACCAGGATGTCTCACAGGCTCGCATCGTCGAGCAGTTGGGACAATGTGACTTCGCTCCTCAACCTCTGGCGGTACAGGAACTGACGCAAACTGGCCAGCGCCTACTGCTTTCCGAATTGGTAGGCTTTGTTGCGCCGGATGATCGCCGCTTGCAGGCCTTTCGTGAGAACCTGGGCGATGATTTGTCCCGAGTCGCCATTCTGGGTGTCTATCCTAAATCGCTTGCGCCGGAAATTGGAAAGCCAAGCTGATGACCCCGCCGACGCCAAAACAGGGCATCATGGATATCAGTCCCTATGTAGGGGGTGACGCCACGGTCGATGGTCTAGCCAATATAGTCAAGTTGTCATCCAATGAAGGG
>CAXGCE010000123.1:0-6087 GCA_964007795.1 uncultured Alphaproteobacteria bacterium
CCCTAATGTGGAACGGCTGTTTCTGGTGACCGGTTGCCAGCATTGCGCCAACCCCCCTTGTGTACCCGTCTGTCCAACAGGCGCGACTCGGCAGCGTTCCGACGGCCTGGTAACCATGAACTATGACACCTGCATTGGCTGTGGCTATTGCGCTGTAGCCTGCCCGTACCAGGCGCGCACCATTGTGCACCAGCAGGATTGGTATTACGGCGAACCGACTGCGCAGGAAGAACACGTGGCCCAAAAAAATCGAATCGGTGTCGCAAATAAATGCACTTTTTGTATCGACAAACTCGACAACGGTTTAGCTCAGGGTCTGACGCCAGGCGTGGATGCTGACGCAACACCTGCGTGCGCCAATTCCTGCATTGCCACGGCCATCCATTTTGGTGATTTCAACGATCCAGACAGCACAATCTCACAACTTGCTGCCGGAAACGACGCCTTTCAAATGCATCAGGATCTGGGTACAGATCCCCAAATCAAATATCTCTACGGTCTGCCCGACAGCACGCCGGGCCGGGATAGCACGGCGGACGACATTAGCGAAGAGGCATACCTCGATCCAACCAATCCAATGGTAGGCCAGCCCCAAACCTTTTGGGACATCCGTGCCTGCCTCAATTTCACATTTGGCGGCGCGAGCACGGGTTTGGTAATCATGGCCTGGCTGGCCCATATCACTGGCGGGTTGACACAGGAAGCATTGACGATAATCAATCTGCTCGCCGGCGTGGGCATGGCAGTAGGTTTGTTCAGTGTATTTCTGGAGATCGCACGCAAGGCACGTTTCCTCTACGTGCTGCGCCGACCACACACTTCGTGGATGACCCGAGAAACCTATGCTGTCGCCGTATTTTACCCCGCCCTTTTTGCTCAACTACTCTGGCCGTCAGAGATTTTTAATCTGATTGTGGTGTTGGCAGCAGCAGCCTTTTTATATTGTCAGGGTCGTATTTTGCACGCGGCGCAGGGCATCCCCGCCTGGCGCGTGAAACAAATGCCCTGGATGCTGATCCTAACTGGTTTATTCGAAGGCGCCGGTTTGCTGGCCATTGCCGCCGATCTTATACCTGGTCTCGAGGACGGCGCTATTGTTGCCGCCGGCTGCGGTGGTGTCCTGGCAGCCATCAACGCTATTCTATGGCAGCGGTACCTTTCCAAAGCCACAGTCAACAAAATCCCGCCTCTGGCCATGCGAGTCCTAAAGGAACAAACACTGGGCTTGCGTATTATCGGCCACGTTCTTCCCCTGTTAGGGTTCGCCATATTCCTAAGCTTGACACCAGACCAGCCCATAATTGCTGCCATCGCTGGCTTCTGTGCCGTCGTCGGCGGCGCCTCTTGGAAACGGACAGTCATTACTCGCGCCTGCCACCAGCAAGGCTTTGCCTTGCCCAAGGTCCCCCAACGTGGCTCCGGCACCTTCGCGGCACCAATTAAGATGGGAAGGGAACATAATCTGTGACGCCCGAATGAGTCAGAACATTTCGAAATATTCTGCCTGTTCCCAATCAGTAACTGTAGAAAGAAAGCGAGCGATTTCCTCATCCTTGATGTGCAGGAAATACTCCACGAACTGACGGCCGAGCTTTTCTTGGAAAAACTCATCCTCGCGCAAGGCCGTGACGGCCTCGATGATGTTGCGAGGCAAGCTAACCGCTTCGCCCTCGTCGTAAGGCGTATCAGTAGGCTGTGGAGGCACTAATTTTCTTTCGATACCATCCAGACCAGCCACGATTTGTGCCGTCATATAGAGATAAGGGTTGGCCGCGGGATCGCCAGCTCGGTTCTCAATTCGAGTGCCGCTATCGCCCACGCCACCCAGGGCTCGAAACATGGCGCCCCTATTGTCGGGGCTCCAGGCGACCCGGTCAGGTGCAAGGGAATTGGGGCGGTAGCGTTTGTAGGCATTGATTGTGGGCGCTGCAAGAATACTACCAGCACGGGCATGGACTAAAAGACCGGCCAAGAACTGTCGGCCCAGGGTAGAGATGATTTCTTCGTTGGAGTCCGGTACGAAGAGATTTTCACCACTAGCCAGATCAATCAATGATTGGTGCAAATGCCAGCCGCTGGCAAAGAGATTCGGAAGTTGTGGTAGGCACATAAAACTGGCGTGCAAACCATTGCGTCGGGCCACTTGTTTCACGGCGCTGCGAAACAAAATCATGGTATCAGCAGCAGCCAAGCCATCCAAGGGTTGGAAGGTGAATTCACACTGGCTGGGGCCAAACTCCACTTCTACAGAGCGTAATGGCAAGCCCAATTTCACAACTGCGCGGCGCAGAAATTCGACAGCCGGCTCCAACTCATCAAACCGGTTTTCTGTCAGATAATTAAAACCGTGCGCTAAAATAGCCACCTCAGGTGGTTGGGCTGGCTGCGTTGCGTCCGCCGCACCCAATTTCGGATCGAGCAGCTTGAATAGGTGAAACTCAACTTCAAGACCAGCGCGATAATCAAAACCAACGCAGTGAAGCTGATCCAAGGCATTCCGCATGAGAGCACGAGTGGCAAAGGGTACGGGCCGTCCATCTTGGAAGTAAATGTCGCACAACATCCAGGCCGTGCCCGGTGCCCAGGGCAATTCGCGAAATGTAGTCGGGTCGGCAACCATGACGAAATCGCCGGCTCCGGTCATGTCATCCAGTCCGAAGCCGCCACCTTTCGTGAAAACAGGATAGACGGTGTTGTGCGCCGTATCCTTGGCCAACAATGTCGTGACTATATTAACGCCGTTTTGTAACGCCTGTTCAGCCGCGTCTATGGTCAGCGCCTTGCCGCGCAACAAGCCATGTTGATCTGGAAAGGAAAAGCGCACGATTTCGATATCGCTGCCGCGCAAGCGTCGCTCCACTTCGCGCGCGGCGATTTGTTGTTCTTCATCCCATAGACCGTGTTGGGCAACAAAATGACTCCGCCCCACGCCCGGATCACTCATGCGGCAGGTTCCTCGCGCCAAGGGGATCTGGCCCATGAAGACGCCCGCCGACGCTCTTGATCATGCCCTTGCCATTCTTCCCGCCATCGGTCTCTCGCAACCACTGTATCTATTGCCACCAGACCTTCTACATGTCCATCGTCTTCCGGCCGGCAGGGGGCCGGTTGCCCCTGTTCCACAGCCTCAATGGCCCTTTGCAACATTTTCCGGTTGGCGATGATCGCCTTGTCGGTTGTGCCCAGATGTTCCTTGGTGCGATCCTGAATAGAGCCGGGGCTTTCCACCGCCCATTGGTCGTGAATGTTGATGTCCCACCCCATGCCGGTATAGCTTAAGCGGCGTTGCTCTTCGGGATCATAGCCCCAGTCGTTGCCTCTATGCTTGACGGAGTGGTAATCAGGCAGGGTACAGGACGCCAAGCGTTGTTCCCTCATCTTTTCCTGATCCACTGAATTCCGAAAGTCGGAGAACATGGCGTACCAGTAACTATTCTCATCATCCACGGGTACAAGCCATTGAGTTATGATCATGTCATTACTCATGGGGATTACGAAGGCATTTGGAAAGGCCAGATTGGTGACGCGGATATGGCTACTTCCATCATCCAGATCCCGCAATGCAAAGAGGCGCAGGCCATAGGCTGTTTCCTCCACCTCAATGCGCGGCACCGGATGTTTGCGCAGAACCTGAGTTACCGGCACACCTGTATTCGCCGCAGTGGCGCCGAACTGTTGGCCGTAAACTTCCTTGTCCGCGTCCTCGAATACACGATGCAGAAAGGAAGCGTGAGCCGGGTCGATCCCGGCCTCAAGGGCCTGCAGCCAATTGCATTCCAACAAGCCCTTGAATGCGAAGCTATGAGAGTCTGGCGCAGAAAAACAATCCATATTTCCCAACGGTGGCGGATCGCCCACGCCCAAATAGGCAAAGATGACGCCGTTGACATCACAGCAAGGATAACTGGGCTGGTGCACCTTGCGATGGAATGTACTGCCCACGGGCTCCGCCGGTTGCTCCAAACAGGCGCCGTTCACATCGAACAGCCAGCCATGGAAGGGACAACGAATGCCGCCGTCTTCAAGACGCCCAAATCGTAGATCCGCGCCCCGGTGACAGCAGTGACGATCAATCAGGCCCAAACGCCCGGCCTCGTCCCGAAACAATACCAGATCCTCACCCAGTATCCGTACGGCTTTCACCGGACGGGGTCCCGCAAGCTCCTGGGTCAACGCAACCGGCTGCCAGTAATTCCGCAGCAATACGCCACAGGGCGTCCCAGGTTCTACCCGCGTCAACCTTTCATTCATTTCGGTGCTTAGCATAATTGTCGAACAACCCCTCATTCTGGCCCGACAGATAATTTTGGCAAGTTTAGCGGTGAATGTGGGTCGAGGCCAACTAACGTGCCAAGATGATCTCGATTTTCGGATAGATAGTAGCCGTTCGCACCACCAGCAGTCGCACATGTTGGGCCTTCCAACTCCATGCGTTGCAGTAGATAGTCCCGTTCCTTGATGGCCGTTATGACGCGATCGGAAGTGCTCTTACTCATGGTACAAATGGGTATAGGCCGCCGCGGCAACGCTGGTGTGGGTGATTGGAGGCGGCGCGGCCGCAACTGTGGCACAGTTGCTTAGTGCGAGGACTATAACCCTCACAAACAAACTTCAACCTAACCCGGACGACGCATTACCAGCCAAGACTGAGAAGGTTTTCTTACGAAGCTCTCCAGCCTCCCCACCAGCTCCCCCAGGGAGAAACGGCATAAGGGAATATGGATATATCAACCCTATGTGCGTCATCATTGCTGCGCAATGAAGAGATTTTATGAGCCTATTGGAGACAGGTTAGACACCAGGGTGAAGGCTATTCCGCTGCCTGCCTCGCACGTTCTTCGAGGAACTGGTTGAGCTGGCGGTCATGACGGCTCATGGCCGAGCGAGGTGCCGTTTTTGTCCACGGCTGCCAGCGAGGACCGGGGCCGTCCGGTTGGTCGCCCACTACAGTGACCCGTTGAATTATGCGTTCGCCCTCGAAGTCGTTCAGCACATAGTGCTGTGTGGCGCGGTTGTCCCACATACCGATAGTGCCAGCCGTCCAATTGTAGCGTACGGTAAATCGAGGGCTCTGCACCCAGTTGGTCAGAAACCGAAGCAAATGGTCGCTTTCAGGCGCACTCATCTCCACGATACGGCGCGTAAAATGTTCGCTGACATAGAGTGCCTTACGCCCCGTTTCGGGATGTACCCGAACTACGGGGTGGATCGCCATCTTTTCAGGCACGCCATGGGGGTGAGCATCGTGCAGGGCAGATAGCCCTTCGCACATTTCCTGCAAGGGCCGAGACAGGGCGTCATAGGCCGCGCAAACATTCGACCACATGGTGTCACCCCCCGTCTCGGGGCAATTCACCATATTCAAAATTGACATCAACGCCGGCTGTGCCTGGAAGGTCAAGTCGGTGTGCCATTCATCGGCAATGCCGCCTTCGCTGGCCACAAGTTGAAAAATTTCCGGATGCCGGGTGACATTATTGTCGGAAAGATTGGGGTGACCTTCCAACGGGCCAAAGGGTTTGCCGAACGCCACATGTTCATCCTGGGTCATATGTTGTTCAGGAAAGAACAACACCATGTGTTTGACTAACAGGCGCTTGATCTCGGCCAAATCGCCTTCGTCGGCGCTTGCCAGCTTGACGCCTCGCACTTCAGCGCCCAGGGCGCCAGCCAGGCGCTTCACGTCCCACTGATTTCCAGCCATTTCAGCAGTCATCTCATTTACCCCATTCGAAATTCATGCACCGGTACCACAATCTGCTTAATTTTGCGACCCGTCAGCATTTAGGCTAAGTCCTGATGAGCGCATTTCATTAGTTATCACCGATAATCAACATGGCATAATTTATCCGTTCACACATTCGAAATACCGGCTAATATGGGCTATGCCGAGGCCGGCTAATGGATTGCACAGCTCCATTCGTTGGAGTTAGGTTCTCGCACTCTTAAAATCGACCGCCCAATGCCAACTTAAAAGGTCCTAGTCATGCCCTTCCTTGCAGATTCACTAAAGCGCGTAAAACCTGCACCTACAATGGCGATTACGGACATGGCCCGCGAATTAAAAGAAGCCGGGGGAGATATTAT
>CAXGCE010000124.1:0-6031 GCA_964007795.1 uncultured Alphaproteobacteria bacterium
CCTTTGCTTTTTTCTGACTACCCACAAACGCGACATAGCTGACCTTCGTCTGCAAAGCTGCCTTCAGGGCAAGTTCATCATCTGCGCCTTGGGTGCTGACCAGCACAAAGCATGGATCCGCAAGTGGAAGTTGGCTAAGGTCGTTTTCTGGAAACTGAAACTGGGCTCCTGCGAGTTCCACTCCTTCTGAAATCGCCACGCTGTAGCCGATTTCTTGCGCAAGTCGGGCAACACTCTGGCCCACTGGTGAGTGACCTAAGATCACCACCAATGGATTCGGCAACACAGGCTCAATGTAGATGTCCAAGGTGCCTCCACTGTGGCAGGTCATGGGATACTGCGCGAAATCACGAATGGACTGCACCGCTCCGGATGGGGAGATTGCAACCAAGCGGGGTTCACCTTCTTGAAGTGCCTGAAGTGCTTCCTTGACCACCACCGGGTGGGTGCATCCGCCGCCAATCCAGCCGTGCATCGCACCGTCCTGACAGATGATCATCTTGTCTCCAGGCTTACTCGAAATTGGCTTTCCATGCCGAATTACGATCGCATGAGCATAAGCCTCGCGGCGCTCTCGTAGCATCAGAGACTGCTTCAGAAACTCGTCAATCATCAGGATGGATTCGGTCGGCAAAGTTGTGCGGAGACGGCATAAATCCGTCTCCGATGACAGAATTCTGCGAGTTAGGTCGCGAGACCCTTCTCCTGAAGAATCTGCCAAACTTTGAAGGGCGTGATGGGAATGTCAACATGCTTCACGCCGAGGTGTGAAAGTGCATCCACAACCGCATTCGCAATCGCAGGAGGAGCCCCAACTGTGGGAGATTCTGCAACACCTTTTGCTCCTAACGGATGGTGCGGAGAGGGTGTGATCGTGTGGCCTGTTTCCAAATGTGGAATCTCCACGGCAGTAGGAACGAGGTAATCCATGAAGGTACCGTTGAGAATATTTCCGTCGTCGTCGTAGATCATCTCTTCATACAACGCCGGAGCAATACCCTGTGCAAGCCCACCGTGGATTTGGCCCTCAACAATTGTTTTCTGGAATACGTTCCCTACGTCATCGACAGCGTAGTAGCCGACGACTGTCAGTAAGCCAGTTTCGGGGTCAATTTCGACTTCGCAGACGTGGCAGCCATTTGGGAAACTCATCTGCGGTGAGACAAATTCGTATGTGGTATCCAGACTGGAATTTGTGAGTCCAGCCGCGAATGAGGGCTATAACGGCACCCGTCAAGATTCAGCTATAGCTCATCCGCTGACAATTTTACAGGACGTTTACGCCCCGTGCCCAGATCGGGAACATGGTTGCGATTGGTTTACCTGTACCCCGTCAGCGAAAGTTGGACACAATGGGATGATTGAATAAGAGAGTGTTTCCGGTTTCTCGTAGCCTATCAAACGGAGCGAAGATGAAACGTATCGTTCCAAAAAACAGGCACTGGAGACGACGGGCGTCAACGTGCTAGCGACGCCATCCCAGGTCGGCGACGGCTTAACGGAAACGCTCGGTTAAAACAAGGCGCGACGGATTAAGTTCAGGCCGATAACCACTAGCGCCGCTAGCAAGACCTTGCGAAAAGTTTCCTGAGGGAGGTGCTGACGAACAATGCTGCCGAGCAGCATTCCGACCATAGCCGGCAGGCAAGCATAAGCGGTGAGGGGAGCGGTATCGGCGTCAAGGATGCCGTTTTGCCAATAGGCGATGGTAAGCGGGACAGAACCCAGGAACCAGACCAGCGCGATGGTCCTAATCCAGCTTTCCTTATCCAATTGAAGCCGAACCAAGTACACTACTAAAGGTGGCCCCCAAATAGTTGAAATTCCACCAAGAAGTCCACTCACAACGCCGACAATCGGGGCCATCCATCGTTCCGTCGCCGGTTTTAGGGGACGGGCATGGGGTCGCAATAGACTGCTCGCCGCGAACACCGTGACGCATGCGCCGAGCAACCCGAAAAGTATCCCTTCGTCTAGTTCCACAAGCAGTTTTGCGCCAATAAACAAAAAGACCACGAAACTGCAAATCAGTGGCCAGAACCGGCGCAGTGGTTGGCGTAAATTGCCGGACCTCAGGGCCATCCATAAATTGGTCACCAATATGGGGCCGACGAGGATGGCCAGCGTCGACCTAGGGTCCAAGAAATTGAGCATGATGGCGATGGCAGCGATGGGGAGGCCGAAGCCGATCAGGCCCTTGACGATACCGCCGACTCCCAGGGCCAAGCCGACGATAGTTAAAACGTAAGGTTCGTAGCCCACATGCCGTCTCACGCATTCCCAAAATCAATCCGCGGCCTAAACGCATCGACAACCATAGCGCCGTTATTCATCACCATAGGATAAGCGAAAAGATTTTGGCGAGGTTTAAGAAAGCCTTTCATCTCGCCGGCATTGTTGACGCGGATGCGGGCACGGCATTTGCCGGCTTTGCACCGATTGACCACTTTCAGATCGATATCATATCGGCCATCCAAACGGGCGATATGTTGAGCGCCGATCCAACGACGGGCAAGGTTCGGTTTTCTAAAGGCTAAGCTCAATGCGCTCACCTTTAAACTCGCGGAAGATGCTGAGCAAGATCGTCGTGGCGCCGACGAACAATAAGATGGCGACGATGGGTCGGGACAAGAAGTCACCTATATCGTAACTCACCAATTGCATGGCTTGGGCGAAGTTCTGCTCGCCGATTTTGCCCAAAATAAGCCCTAAAACAATTCCAGCAACCGAATAACCGGTTCGTCTCAGGACATAGGCGATGGCCCCGGCCGCGAACATCACTACCACGTCCATGGCCAGGTTGCGAACCGCATAAGCGCCGACTGTCGATAGAAGCATGATAGCCGGAGCCAAGTACTGGAACGGAATCCTGAGCAGATGCATGACCGTCTTAGTCTCAAGGACACCGAGGATCAAAATCGAGATGTTGGCAAAGAACATGGCCGCGAAGACAACCCAGACCAGTTCGGCGGAATTGATGAAAACCAAGGGTCCGGGCTCCATGTCGTGCATCTGGAAGACGCCGACCATCATCGCCGTCAGGGAGCCGCCGGGTAGCCCTAAGGCGAGCAGCGGGATCATGGCCGCCCCGGTGGCGGCGTTGTTGGCGGTTTCCGAAGCGACCACGCCTTCCAATTCGCCGGTGCCGAATTTTTTCGGCGTCTTCGACCAACGAACCGCTTCGTTATAACTCAGGAAGGCGGCCAGGATGGCGCCTATGCCGGGCAAGATGCCGGCGAAGAAACCGAGTCCGACCGAACGGACCACCGCAATTTTCAGTTTCCAGAACTCGGCCAGGCTGGGGAAGGCGTTGGAGAACTTGGGCATGTCGAAACGACCCCGGACCCGCCGTTCAGCTTGCACGAAGACTTCCGCGACGGCGAAAAAGCCCAAGATCATGGGAATGAAGTGAATCCCAGCCAGTAGATAGGTGTAATCGAAATCGTAGCGCTGAATTCCGGCCACTGGGTCAAGACCGACGGTTGCCAGCATCAGGCCGAAAGCCACCGACAGCCAGCCCTTCCACAAGGTCTTGGCTCCGACCGAAGAGGCAACCGCAATGCCGAAAAAGACCAGCGAGAATATTTCTGGTGGCCCGAAGTTGCGGATCGCCCAATCAGCCAAGATTGGCGTCGCCACCATCATCAGGATAACCGAGCACGTGCCGCCGAAGGACGAACAAATCACCGCCGCCCCGATGGCCTTTCCTGCCATCCCTTTTTTGGCCATAGGGTAGCCGTCAAAGGCCGTCGGTGCGTTCTCAGGCGCGCCTGGTATGTTGAACAAGATAGCCGTCACCGCACCGCCGTAGGTACCCGAACAATAGAGCACCGAATAGAACATAATGGCGTCCGACGCGCTGAGCATACCCGAGAAAGGCAAGAAGATGGCAGCCAGGGTCAACATGTTGACCCCGGGGATGGCGCCAAAAAGCATGCCACCCACTAGGGCAGCTAGGAAGATGAATACGCTCATAGGGCTGCTGATCAGGGTCAACGCACCGGTGAGGAACATTTCCATTTCTCGCCCTGCCTCCCAAAAAATTAATAGCGTATCAAAACGACTAACCAGTTGCTAAAATCGTAAAAACCCGGCCAATAGCCGACCGGTAAGCCGACGTAAAGGAAGCGGGTGAACAAGACAGTCAAAACGCCCCAAATCACTGCCGGCACGATGATCAAGGGTTTAATCCGAGTGATTCCCGTCATGTAGAGATAGGCAGCTAGAAACACCGGCGTGGTGAAATAATACCCAGTCAAGTTGAGCAAACCCGCATAAGACAGCGGCAATGCCAGGGTTATCCCCATTCTGACAAAAAACTCCGAACCATGCTCGGCCGCCAACTTGCCGAAATAACTGGCTTCGACGGGAGCCTTGTCGTCTTCTTTTTGGCGTTGGCGCAGGTCGCTAATGAACTGGCCGACTGAGGCGAGAACGATCACCGCGATGACCGTTCTCGGCCAGCCGGCGGCGCCGAATTTGTACATACTGATTTCGCGATCAAATTGAAAGGAAAGGCCAAAGGCGAGCACCCCGAAGGCGGCCCAGAAGACCACTTCGAACCACTGACCGGCGTTTAATCTTTTCACGTGACGCCACCCTACCGACTGGAGCCGGAGCCCGCGAATGCGCGCACCGACCCCGTCTTTTGTTAGCGAAACAGCGGCTGAACTACTTGATTAACCCCATCTCCTTGTAAGTTTTTCGGTAGATTTTCATGGTGTCGTTGATCAGCTTGATCGCCCCTTCAGTGTCACGGAAACTGGGAATCAGGTCCATGAACTTTTTCTTATTGAACGCTTGATAGCTGCCCTCAGAGAAACCCTTCTGGAAGGCCCATTTCAGGTACTCGACCCGGTCAGCCGGGGCACCCTTGTGGACGTAGAAACCACGAAAACGCATCAGCGGCGTGAAAGTGAGTCCGATATCGGTCATGGAAGGGACATTAGCAAAAGCCGAAGGGCGTTTCTTCAGGTAGGTCATGATCGGCTTGAAGTCGCCGCTTTCCAGGAATCCCCGGACGTCGCCCGGCTGCTCAAAAAGCGCATCGACCTGGCCGCCCTTCAGTGCGCCGTAGCGCGGGCCCCCCTTATCGAAGCTGACCTGCTGGATTTTAAACCCGAAATGCTGGGCTGTGCGGTTCATGTTGATCCGCTCCATGGAGCCTTCACCTGCGACGTTGGCAATGGTCGCCTTACCGCCCGCCTTCTTGGCGTAGGCGACGAATGACGCCCAATCATTGAAGCGGGTTTCGTTGGACCGGATATAGATTTGGCTAAACGTGATCTGTGAAATGACCAACGGAATGAGATCCTTGGCCGGATGAATTTTGCTGCGACCGGCGGCAAAGGCGCTGGTCGCATCGTCAATGTGTTCAAGCACGGTATAGCCGTCGGTCGGCGCCGCCATATAAGTTTTCAGGCCGACGATGCCGCTGCCACCGGGTTTGTAGTCGGGATTAATGACGATACCGGAGGCATCTTTGACGCCTTGAATCATCGCCCTAGAAACCTGGCCCGAGCCGCCGCCGGGGCCGTAGGGCACGATCATGGTCATGGGCCGTTCAGGAAAACCGCCCGGTTTGGCCATGCTGTCGGGTAAATTGCCGGCCATAGCCGGAGCCGACACCCCAGTTCCGAGCACCACGGCAATGGTGGCGCTAACTGCCAATGCTGATAACTTCATTTTATTCCCCCTATTAAATTGTTTTGATCGCCTGATCCGAGATTTTCGGTACCTTGCAATGATCCTGAGAGTATTCACTTTTCTGGCTAGAAATTCCACCTAAATATTTTGCGTGGTTGCCCAACGCAAAATAAGGCGACCAATCCGCGTCCTTGCATTCGCCCCCAGCGGCCTAGATTTAGGAGACAGGTTCTGCAACGAGTCAGCGGTGCAAATCCCCGACAGTTAAGGAATAACATCGCCTGTTCACTGGCCGCTAAGGTCTTCTTCAATTGATCGACCAGCCCAGATGAGAAGATGAGAGCCATTACCTGCCGGCAGAATCCTCGGCGCAACTGTCGATCAG
>CAXGCE010000125.1:0-6023 GCA_964007795.1 uncultured Alphaproteobacteria bacterium
TGGGCTTCGGCCAGTCCGAGGCTGTTCACCTGGACCCCATAGCGGAAGCGAAGCATGCGCTCGTCGTCGATCCCGTAGCGCTCCCGGCCAAGTTCGGACCAGAGCGCCGTCATCGCCCGGCACTTGCATGTTTCTTCCACGAAGCGGATCCCGGCGTTGAGGAAGAAGGAGATGCGCCCGAAGACCCGGCCGAGGGTTTCCTCGGGTACGTCGTCCCGGGCCCGCACCGCGTCGAGTACCGCCACGGCGTTCGCCATCGCGAAGGCGATTTCCTGAACCGGGGTCGCTCCGGCTTCCTGCAGGTGATACGAGCAGATATTGATGGGGTTCCACTTGGGAATCTCCGCCACCGTGTAGGCCACCACATCGCTCGTCATGCGGATGGAGGCCTCGGGCGGAAACACGTAGGTGCCCCGGGAGAGGTACTCCTTGATGATGTCGTTCTGGGTCGTGCCGCGGAGGGCGCTCTGGTCCGTGCCCTGGCGCTCGGCGGTCGCGACGTAGAGCGAGAGCAGCCACGCTATGCCGCTCACTGCGTACATAGAGAGCTGGAGGAGCTGGGGGAAATTAAAGCGAGTTTTGTTGTGTTAATATTCCTTTCATTACGGACCAAGAAAAAGCCAAAGAAACAACAGTTCCAAGCCGAGGTGCGCCAAATCCTCGATATCGTGGTGAACTCGCTATATAAAGATCGTGAGATATTTATACGCGAGCTGATCTCCAACGCTTCGGATGCTTTGGAAAAGCTCCGACACCTTCAGCTCACCGAGAAGGAAATTCACGACGACAACCTGTCTCTGGAAATCAACGTCACTACGGACGACAAAGCCGGCACCTTGACCATCCAAGACTTCGGGATAGGCATGACGGCCGAAGAACTGGTCGAGAACCTGGCCCAAATGCCAAGTCTTCATGTCGGCTCAGTAAAATACCCTGCCCTCGACCTGGACAACGCCAGCCTTCTCGCAATCCTGTTCCGTGCGGAAAGGGGAATACCTCCGTCCCACGGCGACCATGTGATTTACCATGAAAGCCTTATCGGGAACTGTTTATGGAACAAACCGCCTTATCTCAAAGATAGGATCAGATCGGCGCATTTTTCCCCCACCATGATGCTGGGGGCGTTTGTGTTGCCCGAGGGCATGGTAGGAAAAATAGAAGCGTCGGCGATGCGCAATCCATCTAGACCATGGACTTTCAAATTCTCGTCCACCACTGCGTTTGTGGCTTTAGAGCTGGGTCCCATACGGCAAGTGCCAATCGGGTGATAGGCGGTTTCAGAATTCTCCCGGATCCATTTTTCGATGTCCTGGTCGTTATCTACCACCGGACCGGGCGAATATTCCTCTCCCCGGAAGGCATCCATCGGTGAAGCCTGTACGATACGGCGCATCATCTTGAAGCCTGCCACCATTGTCTCCCGGTCGTTGGAATTTCCCAGGAAATTGAAACGAATAGCCGGCTGCGTCCTGGGATCTGAGGATCGGATGTGGATGGATCCCAGGCTCTCGGGCCGCAACTGATAACAGGATACTGTCATTCCAGGGAAGGGATGCAACTTGCGCCGCTTCGGGTCCTTCACCGCATAGGGCACCAGATGCAACTGAACATCCGGGGTTTCCAACTCCGGCCGAGTTTTGAGAAACGCCAAAAGCGGGGCCGACGGCAGACTGATAAAACCGCCGCCGGTCGTTAGATATCGCAGGACCTGACCGACGAGGTTTATCCCCTGAGCCCGTTCGTTGTAGGACACACCAGGAGCCGTCACCTTCCACTGAATTCGGGCATTGATATGGTCACGGAAATTCTCCCCCACGGCCGGCAGTTCATGGAGCACCTCAATGCCATGCTCACGCAGCACCTCTCCCTTGCCGATACCCGACAGTTCCAGAACCTGCGGCGAACCGATTGCTCCAGCCGATAGGATAACTTCCCCGCCGGAGCGGGCCTCCTGCTCTCTGCCGCCCTGGGTGTAGCGCACGCCCACGCAGCGCCGGCCTTCCAGTACCAAGCCCAGTGTCAGGGCCTCAGTCACTACATGCAGGTTGGTCCGCTTCATAGCGGGACGCAAGTAACAATGTGCCGTACTCATGCGCCGGCCATTCCAGATGGTGGCCTGTGTCTTGACAATACCCTCCTGGTCCGGGCCGTTGTAATCAGTGTTCCGCTTGTAGCCAGCCTCTACCGCCGCATCGAACAGGGCGTCATACAAGGGATTCTGGTCCGGGACCTCGGTCACACCTAAGGGCCCTCCTTTTCCGCGTACGCCGTCACCGCCTTTTTCATAGTTCTCCATGCGCTGGAACAGCGGTTCTACGTCCGACCAACTCCAGCCCCGGCAACCCAATTGCGCCCAGGTTTCATAGTCCAGGGATTGGCCACGCACATACACCAGACCGTTTATGGAAGATGACCCTCCCAGCAATTTACCCCGGGGCACTGGAATGGTCCGGTTGGCGGTGCCCGCCTCGGGCTCCGAAAAATATCTCCAATTGGCGGCCGGGTTGTCAATCAGCAGACCAAAACTGACCGGCAGACGGGAATAGGGATGGGAGGCCTTACCTGCTTCGAGGAGCAAGATTTTTTTTGCGCTACTCTCACTCAACCGATAGGCCAGGGCCGAACCAGCGGAACCCGCCCCGACGATGATGTAGTCGTATTGCGTTCCTTCATTCATGACACCCACCTTTTTACCCTTTTCCATCCCCGAAGGTCATACAATATGGCCAATCCCTTGGAAAATAGAAAATCTGATACAGGGTGGATTCACGAAAATGACCGAAAATCATAGGAAAAGGGCCTTAACACTGCCTTAATAGACCATTAATACGGTTAACCTGCTTGACGGCATGAGAAACCAAAGATAGTTTTCCGGCAACATGACGCGGCCGGTTTACATACAAGGCCTTGCCCTTCGACTTAGCGACCCGGCCCTTGAGGGGCGCCGGGATGCCGCATTTGGTGCGTGCACGCTAAGGGATAACGCGTCAGATGAATCGTTTCACGACTGAGACAATCGCATTTCAGTATCTAGTTACCGCCAGCCGGTCCGAACGGCGGCGCCGTTTCGTTATTGTGCGAACCGGACGGGCCATTGGGGTCCAAACCAGCCGGGCAGTGACCGAAAAACAGGGGAAATCCTCATGAACAAGATGGCCTTCCACAAATATCAGGCCTTCCCACCTATTGACCTGCCTAACCGGCAGTGGCCCGCCGGCGTCATCGACAAAGCACCGACCTGGTGTTCCGTGGACCTCCGGGATGGCAACCAGGCCCTAATTGAACCCATGGGTCGGCAAAAAAAGCTGCATTTTTTTAATCACCTTATCAAACTGGGTTTCAAGGAAATCGAAATTGGCTTTCCGGCCGCTTCCGACACGGACTTCGACTTCGCCCGGCATATCATAAATAACAACCTGATCCCTGATGACGTCACGGTTCAGGTCCTGACCCAGTCTCGCCCGGAACTGATCAAAAAGACTTTCGAGGCCTTGGACGGTGCCAAAAACGCTATTGTCCATCTGTACAACTCCACATCCGAGTTGCAGCGCCGCGTAGTGTTCTCCCAGGACCGGGAGGGGGTCAAAAAAATCGCCACGGACGGTGCCGAGTGGATCAAGGAAAAAATTCCCGCCTTGGAAGCAGGGGGCACCAATGTGCGCCTGGAATATTCCCCGGAAAGCTTCACAGGTACAGAGTTGGATTACGCCCTTGACGTTTGCCACGGGGTCATGGACATCTGGCAGCCCACCGAAGACAACCCAGTGATCTTCAATCTACCGGCTACGGTGGAAATGGCTTCGCCCAACTATTGCGCCGATCAGATTGAGTGGATGCACCGCAATTTTAGGGATCGGGAGAAGGTTGTTCTTTCCCTGCATCCCCATAACGACCGGGGCACGGCGGTGGCGGCTACCGAATTGTGCCTGATGGCCGGTGCCCAACGCGTGGAAGGCACTTTATTTGGCAACGGAGAGCGCACGGGCAACGTGGATGTCATCACCATGGCCTTAAATATCTTCAGCCAGGGGGTGGATCCGAAACTAGATATTACAAATATTCAAGAATCCATAGAGGTTTCGGAATATTGCACCCAGCTGAATGTCCCCGAACGCCACCCCTACGCCGGCGAGCTGGTCTACACCGCCTTTTCAGGCTCCCACCAAGATGCCATCAAGAAGGGCATGGCAGCGCATAAGTCGTCCAACGATCCCCACTGGGAAGTACCCTACCTGCCGATTGACCCCAAGGATGTGGGCCGCAGCTACGAGGCCATCATTCGCGTCAACAGCCAGTCGGGCAAGGGTGGCGTGGCCTATATCATGGACACCGAATTCGGTATCGATATGCCCCGGGACCTACAGGTGGAATTTTCCAAGATCATCCAGAACATCTCGGACAGCACTGGCAAGGAAATTACCCCGGCGCAGATTTGGCAAACCTTCAAGAAATCCTACCTGGACATCGTGGAACCGTTCGAACTCATCGACTACCGCATGAATTCCACTGCGGAATCTGCCGACATAATTATGTGCACTGCGACTGTCCGTGCCTATGACGAGGTACGCGACATCGTCGGCCGCGGCGACGGGCCCATAGACGCATTCTTTGGCGCCCTTAAAACCAGTTGCGGCATCGAGGCCACATTCCAGGACTATGCCCAACGCGCCATGGGAGCCGGATCCGACGTAGAAGCCGTATGTTTCGTAAAATTAGAGGGCGAAGATGGCCAGATTGCCCATGGTGTTGGCATCCATCCCAACACCAACAGTGCCTCATTGCACGCGATTGTATCGGCGGTGAATAGATTATCGACGTAATAGGGAAGGGATCACTAAACAGACCTCAAGCCTGACGGCAAAACATACGGTTTATTATGCGAGCGCCGGTGTGGTTGAAAGAAACGCGCGGTCACCGATGAGTTTAAAAAAAACCTGGCCACTTTGCGGAATTAAGTCTTTTCATCATGCCTAAGAAAAGTCTAACGCACCGTCGATTTTGCTGTGGGGACGATCCGCGTGATGACTGCGGCGTCGCGGTCTAGATAGTCCGAAACCCGCGGAGATACTTCGTTTTTCCAATAGTCGGATTCGTAAACTGCCTCGTAGAGTTTCTCTCGCCTCGTCTCACTCTCGAAGCGGCGCAGCCAGATGTAGATGCTTTCATCCTCCTCACCCCTGAAGCTGCCGCAGATCACCATACCTTTGGCAACCTGAAACGGGATGATCTCATCCTCCATAAATTTGACCCATTCGTCCATCTTGCCCGGTAGGACTTTGTATTGGCGGAGTTCATAGAAGGCTGTCATTGCTTTTCCTCTGTTTGGATTAAGGTTGGAGTTCGTTCAATGTCTTGCGAAGAAAATTGAGCACGTTGATTACCGCGTAATTCCGAAAACGGGCCCTGTCTCCCGGCAGCGACGTGGTCGTGGCGCAGTGGGCATCCGACATGGCTAGATCCAGGAATACGGTACCGCCAGGTTGTTCGTCATAATTCTGTGCCGCCGTCACGGCCAGGCCAATATCGGCAGCGAACTCTCTCCGCACCTGTGCGGCAGTCTCTGCAGCAATTTCTGCACCCGACCGTGTGCTATCCTTCAACTCACCGGTGACCGCACCACCACGGAACGTCGCCATTCCGTGATCAATTTCGGATAGGCGAGCGGATAAAACCCCACCGGTCAATCCTTCAGCCACTGCCAGCGTCAGACGTTGTCGGCGCAATTGATTGAGGACCACTTTTTCCATGGATTCCTCGTCCACACCGAAGACTACATCACCCAGGATATCGCGCAGCAAGTCTTCTTCCCGTGATATTATGACATGTGCCGCCGTTTCGTCTGCCGCCTTTGCGGTAATTCGGATTTTGATGCCCTCGATGCCGCTAGCCTGAAAGGCCAGGGTGGGGTTACCTATCTCATCCAATTCCCCGATACGGTCCGACAACTTCTCCGCCAGACCGGATTCACCGTCACCCCAAGTGCGCAGGACCCGGCTATGGATTACCGCTTTTTCACCTGAGCG
>CAXGCE010000126.1:0-5983 GCA_964007795.1 uncultured Alphaproteobacteria bacterium
CTAAGGTCAATAAAGTGCCGATAGCGATTAACAATGCCACCGCCAGCAGGGTCCAGCGATCAACCGTCCACCACCAGCGACCGACTAGAGAGGTATCAGTCCGGGCGAAAGAAATCATAAGGCGCTTCCCGCAACACGAAGCGATGAGCCATTGCTATCATTTCCGGCAATTTCCTGGGCCAGGGCCCGGAATTGATCACCACGAGCCTCGAAACTAGTAAATTGATCAAAGCTAGCGCAGGCCGGCGACAATAGAACTACGCCGCCTGAATTTGACGCAGCCTTATATGCCGCCTGTATAGCTGTCACCAAGCGGCCTGAAATTTCATGTTTGACCCGCCCATTCAGAAATTCTGCAAACGAAGACGCTGCCTCGCCGATCAGATAGGCATGGCGGATCTTACCGTTATAGGGTGCCAGTGAATGGATACCGCCCTGTTTTGCGATCCCGCCGGCAATCCAGAAGATGTCATCATAGACAGCCAGTGCATGGGCGGCGGCTTCAGCGTTAGTGGCTTTGCTATCGTTGACAAACAGCACATTATCGACGCGGGCTACGATTTCCATACGGTGGGGCAAACCGGGATAGCTGCGAAGGCCGTGCAGAATTTGTGTTTCCGACAATCCGAAAGCCTCCGCCAGACCAAAAGCAGCAGCGGCATTCTGCCAATTGTGAGGACCCTGGAGGGTGTCAATGTTGGACAGATCCGTGATGGCGTCTTCATAACCGGCACGTTGCAACAAACCGTCCTGAACAAAAATGCCCTCGGCTATGGCCCGACCAACGGCGATTTCAACGACCTTTCGGCCCTTCGCATACATATCCTGGCAAATGCGAGAGGAATATTCGTCGTCGCCACCGATGATGAGGGGCACGTCCGGCCCTGCCATTTCCAACAAGCGGCGTTTCGCTGCGACATAACCATCCATGCCGCCATGACGATCCAGATGATCGGGGCTGATGTTGAGCAAGGCCACCGCGTCAGGGCGCAATCCCGATGTTAGGTCAATCTGGTAGGAGGACAATTCCAGGATATAGGCGGCGGATTGATCAAGGACATCAAAGTCTAAAACCGGATGACCCAGATTTGCCCCAGCCTGCGAGCGCACACCCGCCTCAATAAGAATATGGTGCAATAAAGACGTAGTTGTCGATTTGCCGTTTGTGCCAGTTATTGCGGCCACCTTGCATGCGGGCTTGCCGCGGGCGAACAACTCCACATCACCTAGAATTTCAGCCCCCAAGCGATCAGCCAACGCCACCACAGGATGGGGTTGGGGATGGGTCAAGGGCACGCCAGGACTCAGCACCAGAGCAGCAATGCCATCCCATGCCTCTGCCAAAGGTTCAGCGGCACGAGCTCCTAGTTCCTTGGCCGCCAACCGACGGTTAGGATCGTCGTCCCAGACCAACACGTCCGCACCACCGGCTACCAAGGCCCTTACGGCAGACAGACCGGTTCGGCCCAGACCGAACACAGCCACTCCCTTGTCCTGGTATGTAGTGATAGGGATCATAATCAACGCAACTTCAAGGTGGCTAAGCCGATCAAGGCTAGAATGACGGCGATAATCCAGAACCGGATGACAATAGTAGGTTCGGCCCAGCCCTTTTGTTCGTAATGATGGTGCAGCGGCGCCATGCGGAAGACCCGCCGCCCGGTCAACTTGAATGAAGCGACCTGAACGATAACCGAGACAGTCTCCAATACGAACAATCCACCGACCACCGCTAGGACCAGTTCGTGTTTAGTCACCACCGCGACAGCACCCAAACCGCCACCCAGGGACAAGCTGCCGGTGTCACCCATAAAGACCATGGCAGGCGGCGCGTTGAACCACAAAAACCCGAGGCCCGCGCCCACCAAAGCGCCGCAATAGACAGCCAGCTCGCCGGCACCGGGGATGGCATGCAACTGCAGATAGGAGGCAAAGATCACGTTGCCGGTTAGATAGGCGATCAAGGCAAATGCAGATCCGGCAATGATCAGCGGGCCTATAGCCAAACCATCCAGGCCATCCGTCAGGTTCACCGCATTAGAGGAACCAACCATGACCAGAGCGACAAAGGGCGCGTAAAACAAGCCAAGATCTAATAGGAAGCCCTTTGTAAACGGAACAGCCAAATGGCTGGCCATGGTATGCGGTTGTAAGTCCATAATCCAAAGCGCCGCCATGACGGCCACTACGACTTCCATAACCAATTTCAACTTGCCAGGTAATCCTCGCACATTGGCCCGGGTCACCTTCAGATAGTCATCAGCGAAGCCAATCAATCCAAACCCAGCGGTCACCAGCAATACGGCCCAGACATAGTGGTTGTTCAGGTCAGCCCACAAGAGGGTCGAGACTGACAGCGCCAAAAGGATCATGAAGCCGCCCATAGTTGGAGTGCCTTGTTTCGCAACGATATGGCGTTTCGGGCCATCATCGCGGATCGGTTGTCCCCGCGCCTGTTTGCTGCGCAACCAGCGAATCAACAACGGACCGATAATGAAGCTGATGATCAAAGCAGTCATCACAGCCGCGCCCGTGCGGAAGGTCAAATAGCGGAATAAATTGAACAATCCGAATTGGTCCGCCAGGGGATAGAGAAGGTTGAAAAGCATTTTCCTAGCCCCGCACCGCCGACGCGTTAGCATCGGAATTCGGACCTAATTCCAACAAGGCCCTGACGATGGGCGCCATGGCGATACCCAACGATCCCTTGACCAGAACCGTGTCGCCTGCCTGCACAGCGGCAATGACCCTTGGCAACAGGTCAGCGGATGTCGACTCGTAACGGCCCCGCATATGCCCTGGTAGAGCTTCAAACAAATTCGCCATCCAAGGACCGCATGCAAACACAAGATCTGCACCTGCTGATACCAGCGCCGGAGCTAGATCCGCGTGCAGGTCGGGAGAGGCAGGTCCCATTTCCAGCATATCGCCCAAGACCGCGATGCGCCGGCCTAGCTTGTCCACCTCGACTGTGCCGAGGGTTTCAATAGCCGCCGCTACGGCCACCGGCGAGGCATTGTAACTTTCGTCAATGATCAAAATACTGCCATCGCCATAATCGACACGGTGACGTGCCCCTCGTCCGCCGGTTGGCGAAACGTCAGCCATGGCAAGAGCAGCCAGTCCCAGATCAGCGGAAAGAGCCCTGACCGCCGCCAGTACCGCGAGGCTATTGATGGCCCAATGGCGACCAGGCGCCCCGATCTTATAGGTAACGGCCTGGCCGTCAATGTCAGCGAAAATGCAATTGCACGTGGGATGCTGCGCCAATTCGATCAATCTAACCTCAGCTGCTTCATGAGCGCCGAAAGATATGATCCGGCCCGCGCCCGCGGCTTTTGCAGCAGTTTCTAGGTGGGTGAAGTAGGTATTGTCCCGGTTCAAAATGGCAACGCCGCCTGGCTGCAATCCCGCAAAAATCTCAGCCTTGGCATCAGCGATTTTGCAAAGAGATGCAAAAAATTCCAAATGCACTAATTCCACATTGGTGATGATCGCCACATGAGGGCGGACCATCTGGCTCAATGGAGTAATTTCACCGGCGTGGTTCATGCCCAGTTCGAAAACGCCGTAAACACTGTCTGCCGGCATGCGGGACAAACTCAGCGGCACGCCCCAATGATTATTCAGGTTGCCTTGTGAGGCGTGGGTGGGCGCAACGCTGGCAAGAACATGCAACAAAGCCTCTTTGGTCCCAGTCTTGCCCACGCTGCCAGTTACAGCGGCAATCTTAGCGGCAGTACGCGTCCTGGCGGCGACACCCAAAGCCTCCAATCCGGCCATGGTATTGGCTACCATTAAAACAGGTGCATCTGGTGCCAAGTCATTGGGTTGCTCATGGACCATGACAGCTGCGGCACCACGCTCCAAAGCGTCCGCAGCAAACCGATGACCGTTAAATTTAGGCCCTTGGATGGCGACAAAAAGATCGCCTTGTTGCACCGTTCGGCTGTCCGTCGATACGCCGCTTACCCGCCAATCGCCCTGGCCCTGACCATTGGTAGCAGCTGCGGCCTCGGCCACCGACCATAGAGTGGGCGCATTCATGATACGCCCTCTTTCAAAACTGCACGAGCGACGGCGACATCGTCGAAAGAATGGATCACGCCGGCGATCTCCTGTCCAGTTTCGTGGCCTTTGCCAGCGATCAGCAACACATCGTCAGATCCCAACCAACCAATCGCCTTGGCAATCGCTTTTCGACGTTCTGCTATCTCCACAGCATCCGGACATCCGCATAGAATTTCAGCGCGAATAGCAGCGGGATCTTCACTTCGGGGATTGTCATCAGTAACCACGACCCTATCGGCTAGTTCGTGAGCAATACGGCCCATCTGGGGACGTTTGCCGCGGTCCCGGTCTCCGCCGCAGCCAAATAGGACGATCAGTTGACCCTTAGCATAGGGTCGCAGGGCGGCGATCGCGGCACGCAGGGCGTCGGGTTTATGAGCATAATCCACGAAGACGCCACCGCCCACAGCCTGCAACCTTCCGGTCACTACGGTCAGTTTTTCTGCCGCCGCTAGCACCGCCTCTGGCGGTTCGCCAGAGGCTATAATTAGCGCGATGGCACAGACAACATTATCAGCTTGAAAAGCACCGATTAGCGGCAGGTCGATTTCGCGGGTCTGATCCTCGACGGCGATTGCAAGTCGCTGGCCCGCGGGCAGCGGCTCGCGCCAGTGCAGATCCACGTCACCGCCGGTGCCAAATGTCAGAATTTGGTGACCGTGCCCCTTGCAGATGGAAGCCAGACGTTCCGTCAACGGTGAAGCGCAGGGCAAGACCGACGTTCCGCCGGGGATCATGACCGTATCGAACAGGCGTAGCTTAGCCTGAAAATATGCCTCTTCATCGGCGTGATAGTCCAAATGGTCGCGTGAGAGATTGGTAAAAGCGGCTGCACTTACTTTGACGCCATCCAAACGCCGTTGTTCCAGGCCATGGCTGGAGGCCTCTAGAGCAAGATGGTCTATGCCCGCATTCACCAACTCAGCTAAGATCTCGTGCACAACGATGGGATCAGGCGTGGTATGAGCGAGTTTGCGCCGTAGAGGTTCTGATACCACGCCCAACGTTCCCAAGCTGGCGCCATCACGCCCCAGGGCAGACCAAATTTGCCGCACAAAATCTACGACCGAGCTTTTTCCTGACGTACCAGTGACGGCAACGATTGTCTCTGGCTGAAGTCCAAAAAAGCGCGCCGCCAGCAATGCGAGGCGGCGGCGCGGTTCCTCATCTTCAATCACCGGCACAACGCTGGAATTTTTCAGAGAGGCCTTCAAGGTAGACGCGAGACCAGGTGGGCCCAATATCGCGGCCGCGCCACGGCATAGAGCGTCCGGCACGAAATCGGCGCCATTCAGCGGCCCACCAGCGACACTGGACGGCAGGGCGGCAAATAGATAGCCAGGCCGCACCAGACGGCTATCGGCCGCCAGTCCGACAATCTCTTTATCCGCCGACTGACTTACCCCATGCTCCATCAGCTCAATTAACCGCACTTTTCCGTTTCCGGGTGTACAGCGGCATCAACATGGCCCGCCTCACAGGTGCCGCCTGGTCATCTACTGGCTGTACACCTAAGATCGGCGCAATGCGCCCCACCACCCGGCCTACCGCTGGCGCCGCCGTCCAACCGGCGCCGGCATTACCATGGGTCTCAGCATTGCCCTGAGGTTCATCCAGGAACAGATAGACTACATATTTCGGTGCGGTCATCGGGAATGCTGCAACGAAGGATGAGATCAGTTTCCGTCCACGGTAACCACCCTTACTGGCCTTTTCCGCGGTACCTGTCTTACCTCCAACAAGGTAGCCCGGTGCCCGGGCCCTGCGACCCGTACCTTTTTCAACAACAGCGCGCAATAAGCGGCGCACCTGGTTCGAGGTTCGTTGGCTGATGACCTGAACGCCCACTTCGCGTTCCCCAGCTATCTTCTTTAACAGGGTCGGGCGCATCAAGACGCCGCCGTTGACCATG
>CAXGCE010000127.1:0-5959 GCA_964007795.1 uncultured Alphaproteobacteria bacterium
TTTCCGGGGCCCAGCCGTATTGCAGACTTAACGCTGCTTGGTCAGAACCAGGTTATCAATTTAGGTAACCGTGATCTTTCCAAACTTTGTACTTGGCACGAAATGCCGAGTAGCTCTCGTTGATTTCCTTGAACAGCGGATCACTTGCGGACATTTCAACCCGAACTTCGTCCCAGGCTTTCGAAAGCAAAGCTAGGTCGGCATCAGACCAACGCACAGACGTTACGCCTTTAGCTTTCAGCTTAAGCATAGCCTCAAACTGCAGGGCTTCCGAACGGGTGTTCGACCAATTGATCGAGTCGCCACAAGCAACCGAGATAATCGCCTGCTGTTGTTTTGACAGACCATCCCAGCCCTTCTTGTTCATCAGTAGTTCGCCAATTGAACTTTGCTGATGCCAGCCTGGGAAGTAGTTGAACTTGGCGATCTGATAGAAACCAAGATCATAGTCGATCGAAGGCATGGAAAATTCCGTTGCGTCGATTACGCCACGTTCCAAAGCGGGATAAATGTCGGCGCCAGCCAGGAGCTGTGTCGATACACCCAATTTGTTCATGACAGTGGCGCCCAGACCAAAGAAGCGCATTTTCAGGCCCTTAAGCTCCGTGACAGAATTATACCTTTTGCGGAACCAGCCTGAGGTTTCTGGGGCAATAGTCGCACAATGCAGACCATGAAGGCCATTCTCATGATACAGGCGATCATAAATCACATCGCCGCCACCATATTCCAACCAAGCCAAAAATTCGCCCGCACGTGGTCCAAAAGGTACCGCCGTAAAGAATGACAGTGCTGGGTATTTGCCAGCATGATAACCAGCTGTTCCCCACATGGCGTCAATTGAGCCAGCCTTAACCGCGTCCCAACCTTGTAATGTTGGCACCAATGCGCCCGGCTCAAAAAACTTGATCTTCATTGCGCCGCCAGACATGTCGCTGACGATGTCTTGATAGCGCCTGGCCACTTCGCCGATAATTGACAGCTTGGAGCCAAACGCACTTTGCATTTTCCACTTCAGTTTATCAACTGCATTAGCGGAAGTCGTCGTACCAGCAACCAGTGCCAAAGACACAGCAGTCGCCGCAGATAGTTTAAGTAGACCTTTAAGTCCCACGATAGCCTCCCTGGGAATATTTCCCTTAAGTTGGTACTCAAAGACATTACAATGTTGTTCGGGACGTTACGTCAACGTCTAAATTTCTAAATTAACCACTTTTTTTGCCCATATTTTGTATAATTTGTCGGCTTGCCGCCAAGTACGCGTCAATCTGCTTGGGTATTTCCTTCGCCGTCGAACCAAAAAAATGCAGGGAGGGTCAGGATGACTGCAGTCATAACAGAACGCGGTTTGAGTGATGGGCATAATGCCGATTCCCCGGACATAAGTGGCTTCGACATCATGAATTTGCCGGCGGATTTCGTGCCCCGAGCCTATACCTATTTTCGGGCTCTGCGCACGGCAAGTCCGATCCACCGAAATGCCGATGGATCATACATTCTGACCCGTTACGACGATCTTGTGGCGACCTATCGCAATCCGTCAGTATGGAGTTCGGACAAAAGGGTGGATTTCGAGCCGAAGTTCGGCGCCTCGTCCCTGTATGAACACCACACCACTAGCTTGGTTTTCAATGATCCACCCGATCACACCCGCATCAGGAAGTTGTTCCAGGCCGCCTTTACCCGCAAGGCGCTGGCGGCTCTAACTCCCCGCATTCACACTCTTGTTGACGGCTACTTGGATAGGCTGGAGGATCAGCGCACGATGGAAGTCGTGGCGGATTTTTCTTTCCGGCTGCCGGTCGAGGTGGTGTGCGACATGTTGGGTGTGCCCGGCAGTGACCGAGCTCTCATTCGTGATTGGGCCCTGCTAATCCTTGGTGCCCTGGAACCGGTCTTGACGGAAAAGCAGTTCAAAGACGGCAGCGATGCTGTCGACGCCTTCAAGGAGTACTTGCGGGATCGCATCCAGGAACTGAGAGCCGACCGCGATCCTGGGCGGGAAGGAGAAATCCTTTCGGCCCTGGTGGCGGCGGAAGAGGGTGGCGAAAAATTGACCGAAATAGAACTGCTGCATCAGTGCATATTTTTGCTGAATGCCGGCCATGAAACCTCGACTAATATGCTGTCCCACGGTGTGCACGAAATGCTGCGCCACCCAGACCAGATTGAGTGCCTGCGCGATGATCCCACTTTGATAGAAAGCGCGGTAGAAGAAATTCTGCGATATCAGGCACCGATCCAGATCAACAACCGCAGGACCACCCAGGATACCGAGCTGTCGGGTACTCCCATTCCGGCGGGCAGCACGGTTCATCTAATGATTGGCGCGGCCAACCACGATCCCGCCCAATTCCCGGATCCTGAGATATTCGATATTGCCCGACGCCCGAACCGGCATCTTTCCTTCGGCTTGGGGATTCACATTTGCGCCGGTAATGCTCTGGCACGAATGGAAGGAGAGATCGCCTTCGGCAAACTGTTTAGCCGTTTCCCCACACTGCGCATGGAAGCGCCGGCACGGCTTTCTAATCGAGTTCGATTTCGAGAAATTACCGAACTGCACGTCGCGGTCTGATTACTCGGTTTTCAGACCATAGGCAGTGCCCCAACCGAGGCCTTCGCGCGTGCCAGCGCGGGGGAAGTATTCGCATCCGATCCAGCCGTCATAGCCGGCGGTATCGATGGCGTCGAACAAATAGGGATAATTGATCTCTCCTTCGTCTGGCTCCCGTCTGTCTGGAGGGTTGGCGATTTGCACATGTCCGATATCGGGCAAACAGTCCTCGAACCGGTGCACAAGATCACCTTCCATGATCTGTACGTGATAAACGTCGAATTGCAGACGCAGGTTCGGTTTACCCAATTCCGCCATAATGTCGCGTGCTTGCGCTGTGGTTTGCAGGAACATTCCCGGGGCGTCCCGTTTACCGTTGATCGGCTCGATCATCAGGTTCAGATCCAGAGGTGCCATTTGCTCCACCGCCCAAGATAAATTTTCCCGAAAGGTATCTTCATAGGGCATGCGCTCGGGCCCAGGCTCCGGGGCCAGACCCGCGACGGAATGAATGTTACAGCACCCTATGGCTAGAGCGTATTCAATGGCTTTGGCAATAGCGTCACGATATTCACCCTGGCGGCCGGGCAGGCAGGTCAGGCCGCGCTCTCCATTCGTCCAGTCCCCAGCCGGCATGTTGATCAAAACCAGTTCCAACTCACTGTCCGACAGCCAAGTCTTTGTGTCTTCAATGCTCTCGGCATAGGGAAACAGGCTCTCGACGCCCTTGAAACCGGCCGCTGCGGCGGCGGCAAACCGGTGCGGGTAGTCATGTTCGTTAAACATCATGGCAAGATTGGCAGCAAATTTGGGCATTGCGGTTTCTCGATTTTGCGTTTTGGGACGTTGGCATCTTGCCTGCCCAATCGAACCATGTCACGTTGGCCCATGGCGGATGGCTGGTTGAAATTGGCAGGCATCGAAAGCGGCGGTATGTGGTTGCAGGCCGGTGGATCTTGGGACGCGCGCAACGTTACGCGGCTGGACGGGGAATTGCGAGGTCTGGTGCAGGAGTTTTCGGAGCCCCTGACCTTTGATTTGGCTCAGGTGAAGCGTCTGGACACCGCTGGCGCATGGTTGCTGTACCGTACACTGAAGGACTTGCGGGAAAGGGGTTTGCAGGCCGATTATGCCGGCGTGACCGCGGAGCACGCCGCCATGCTGGAGACCGTGGCCGCGAACGACCAACCGTGTGAGATAGAACCGCCCCAATCGTCTTCCTTCATCGCAATACTTGATCATTTGGGTGGCGGTGTCCTCGATGTCCTAGAAGAGGCCAAACAGCAGGTTGCCTTTTTGGGTTTGATCCTTACCACCCTGGCGGGGACCTTTCGCCATCCCAGCCGACTGCGTTTGGTACCCTTGGTATACCATATGGAAAAGGTCGGGCTTAATGCCCTGCCAATCGTTGGTTTGATTTCATTTCTGATCGGTGTGGTCCTGGCCTATCAGGGAGCGACACAGTTGCAGCGGTTCGGCGCGGAAATTTTCGTAGTCAATCTGATAGCGGTGTCTGTTCTGCGGGAGATTGCCATCCTACTCACTGCCATCGTCGTGGCAGGCCGCTCGGGCAGCGCTTTTACGGCAGAAATCGGTTCCATGGTGGTGAACGAAGAAGTCGACGCCATGCGCACACTGGGCCTCAACCCAATCGAAGTTTTGGTATTGCCCCGTGTTCTAGCCCTGGTCATCACGCTACCGCTGCTGGCTTTCTTCGCCGACATGTGTGGCCTGTTCGGCGGCATGCTGATGTGCTGGGGCGCCTTGGAGATATCGCCGGGCTTGTACCTGGAACGTCTGCAGGGCGCTGTATCGCCTTGGTCTTTCTGGGTCGGCATGATCAAAGCGCCCGTATTCGCCTTTTTGATCGCCATGGTTGGCTGCCTGGAAGGTCTGCGGGTGACCCGTAGCGCAGAAAGCGTTGGCCAGCAAACGACGCGGTCTGTGGTGACGGGAATTTTTCTGGTTATCGTGGTGGACGCCATGTTCTCGATTTTTTTCGCCGCCGTCGGAGTATGAGCTTGGGCGGGCCGATCATCAGGATCCAAGGCTTGAAGAACCAGTTTGGTGATCAGGTCATTCACGAAGATTTGGATCTGGAGGTGCGGGCTGGGGAGATCTTGGGTATCGTCGGCGGCTCCGGAACGGGAAAATCCGTATTGTTGCGAACCATCACGGGCCTGAACAAGCCCAGGGCCGGCCGTATTGAGGTATTCGATCACGATCTGGCGCAAGTCACACCGGACGAGCGGATCGCGCTGGAGCAGCGCTGGGGCGTCTTGTTCCAGGATGGGGCCTTATTCTCGTCCCTGACTGTGGCTCAGAACATTGAAGTGCCCATGAAAGAGCATTTGGATATGCCTACCCATTTGCGGGACGAGATTGCGGCCCTAAAAATCGCTATGGTCGGCTTGCCTCCGGAGGCGGGGTCGAAATATCCTTCTGAACTATCTGGTGGAATGCGTAAACGAGCCGGCCTGGCGCGTAGCCTGGCGCTTGATCCGGATCTGATCTTTCTTGATGAGCCCACGGCCGGGCTTGATCCCGTTGGCGCGGCAAATTTTGATCAATTGATCAAGCAACTTCAAAAGAACTTGGGCCTGACAGTGTTCATGGTAACCCACGATCTGGATAGCCTTCACGCTATTTGTGATCGCATTGCCGTACTAGCAGAAAAACGTGTCTTGGTCGTCGGGCCTATGGCCGATATGCTGCGCCACGGCCATCCCTGGCTGCGGGAATATTTTCACGGCCCCCGGGCGCGGGCCGCACAGCCCAAATTGGAAGAGGTTGGCGAATAACTAAATGGAAACCAGGGCCAATCATATTGTGATAGGAGCGTTTGTCCTGGTAGTGGTCTTCGGCCTATTCGGATTTGTGTTGTGGTTGGCCAAGATTGAGATAGATCAACAGTTCTCGTACTACCGCGTGATATTTGAGGAAGCGGTTTCCGGCCTCTCCATTGGCGGCGACGTGCGTTACAATGGCATTCCCGTGGGCGCAGTGACAGAGATCAAGATCGATCACAAGGATCCTGGCCGCGTCCAGGTTACTCTGGAGGTAGCCGCTGATACTCCAGTCAAGGCGGACACCGTGGCGAAACTAGAGTTGCAGGGCATTACTGGCGTGGCCTTTGTGCAGCTTTCTGGTGGCACTGCCTCGGCGGGAAGGCCCAAACCGGGTTCGAATGGAGAGCCGCCGACTTTGCGCTCCGAACGTTCCGCCATTCAGAAGTTTTTCGCTGGCGCGCCAGAGTTGATCAATCATGCCATTGTTCTGGTGGAAGCGGTGACCAAGTTGATCAATGAAAAGAACCGCGAGCGCTTCGAGCACATACTAGCCAACGTGGACCAGATTAGCTCCGGTCTATCCAAGCGCGGGCCGGAGTTGGAACAGATGCTG